>JAUNCR010000034.1:0-13461 GCA_030526505.1 Spirochaetales bacterium | reverse complement strand
CAGGTTCTTGAGAGAAAAGTCAGGTGAAGCCTGGCTTTTCTCCATGCGCCGTTGCAGTTGCTGAAGGCTTGGCAAAGTAACTTAAACTAGGTTAATGAGGCTCTGTTCGAAAGGACAGAGCCTTTTTTTATTGCTACTGTACAGCCGTCAGAAGAAAAGAAAAACAGCATTCAGAAATTAGCTAAACCGCCAGTACGTCAAGAACCTGTGGTTTTCACGAAGTGAAAATTGCCGCGGACTGCGGCAAAGCAGGTTCTTGAGAGAAAAGTCAGGTGAAGCCTGGCTTTTCTCCATGCGCCGTTGCTGTAGCTGAAGGTCTTGCAAAGTAATTTTTGCTTAGGCTAAGCAAAAACCCTCTGGTTTTACCAGAGGGTTTTTCTTTTTTAAGCGCTACGGCGAGATTCATTGTTTTTTTCCGTAGGAAAAAATTGACGCGGCAAAAAGGAATCTCGAAGCAAACGAAATTTGCCCTTTAAATACATCGGAACATTAATTTTTCACATATATTATGGGAAAATTCCATAACTTCTACTGCAGAAAATGAATATATTCAAAGACAACAAAACAGCAAGGATGCTGATTTTAGGCAAATCACAACCTGCTGTTTTTTTTGTTTAAAGGCGCCAATTAAAAAAAAATCGTGAAGGAGTAACTTTATGAAAAAAATTCTTGGATTAGCATTTTCTGTATTCATGGTATTCATGCTTGCCTCATTTTCTTCTTTTGCAGAAGACTTTGAAGTCCTTCAGGGTAAGGAAGACGGCATTGTAGAAGGTCAGTATTATCTTGGAACTGCCTATGAAAACATCACCTGGGGTCGTCTTCCAAACAAGGACTCAAAGCCGGTAATGACTGTTCCATCTGGAGCAACAGTCACCATTGATACACTTTCTCATGAAGGCGTATTGGAAGATCAGGGAAAGGATCCTGTAAAATATTTCATGTCAAAAGGTGTTCCTGAAAATCAGATTCTTAACATTGGAAAGGAACTCACTGCTTCTGACAAGCCGCATGATTTCGACAAGGATGGTCCACATGTTGTTACAGGTCCTATTTATGTTGAAGGTGCGGAACCTGGCGATGTACTCAAGGTTGAAGTTCTTTCACTCTACCCTCGTGTTCCATACGGCGTGATTTCTAACCGTCATTTCAAGGGCGTCCTTGTAGGAGAATTTCCTGAAAATGAAGGACGCCTTCCAGGTGCAGACAAAGACCATCCAGAGCGTTACAACAACATTTCAATATTCACACCTATTAAAAAAGTCGGTGACGAATATTTCGGATACCTTAACGAAAACGGTCATGAACTTTCATTCCCACTCTTTCCGTTCCTCGGAATCATGGGTGTTGCAAATGCAACAAGCGAAAGCTTGAGTTCAATCCCACCAACTCGGCTTGGAGGAAATCTTGACATCAACGAACTTGGAGTCGGTTCCACACTTTACCTTCCTGTTGATGTAAAAGGTGCTTTGTTCTTTACAGGTGATCCACACTTTGTACAGGGAGACGGTGAGGTTGCCCTTACTGCCCTTGAAGGTTCTTTGCGCGGAACAGTCCGCCTTACAGTTTTGAAAAAGGGATCAACTGCAATTCCTGGTAATCCGGAAAAGTTTGACATGTGTTTTGGTGAAACAGAGGACTTCTGGATTCCAATCGGATTGAATCAGGATCTTGACGAAGCAATGAAGCAGTCGGTTCGCGAATCAATCAACTTCCTCAGCAAGCAGACTGGAATTGACCGTAAAACAGTATACGCATATCTTTCTGCAGCAACAGACTATGAAGTTTCTCAGGCTGTCGATAAGACAAAGGGTATTCATGCCCTCATTCAGAAAAGGGATTTCAAGGAGTTCATCAAAGTACTTTTGACTGACGGAAAAACCACAATACCTGCTGCAGTTCAGAAGGAAGGTCTTTTCGTAGACATCAAGACTTTTGCAGGATTAATCGGAGGCAAGGCAACCGTAAAGAAAGATACGGCTACACTTACAGTTAACGGAAAGAAATATACTTTCACAGCAGGATCAAACAAGTATTCTGTTGGAAGTTCAACAGTAATACTTTCAAAGTCACCTTATAGCGACGGTGTTTTCTATATTCCGACTGATGTAATACTAAAGATTATGAAGATGCCATTGAACTGGTCATCTGACGGTACAGTAATCACAGGCAAAATCGGTTTCTAAAACACCTGCATTAATAAAGCAAAGGCTGGTTCCTAAATCATTAAGGAGCCAGCCTTTTTGTCTTAAACAATATCTTAATTAATTTTCCTTACGCTTTCGCCTTCAATGAATTCAAAAGGCACATGAAGGTGAATCGCCTTACTGTCCTTTTCAATGCAATTCAAAAGAACATCAAGCCCCTTCTCCACAAGTTCATCTTCAGTCTGACGGATTGTAGTCAGTCGCGGGAAGAAATAATTGCCCAGCTTGATTCCGTCAAAACCAACGAGAGAAAAATCATCCGGAACCCTGTATCCTAGTTCGTTGAGTTTTCTGCAGGCACCCATTGCCATAACATCAGACATGGCGAAAAATGCAGTTATGGATTTGTTTTTTTCAATCAGATTTTCAACGGCAGAATATCCGCCTTCCATGGAGAACTTAGACTTTTCGTAGGAAGTTTCAACATCAAAGGAAAGATTGTTTTCTTTCATGGCTTTAAGAAAACCTTCGTAACGGTCGCAGGAAACTTCGGAATCCAAAGTACCGCCTATGATGCCGATGTTCTTATGTCCATGCTCAATCAAATATTTTGTTGCGCAGTATGCACCCTGCTTGTTGTCTATGCTTACGCTGGAAAGGTATTCGCTTTCAACAAAATCAGCTTCATTGGAAATCAGAACGCAGGGAACTTTAACTCTGTCGAATTCCTTTGAATATTTATCAGGGTTACCGCCAAGAAATACAAAGGCCACAGGTTTTGTTTCGTAATAAAGTCTTACGGCCTTTTCAGATTTATCATCCTTTTCATCAAGAACTACAACACTGACCGTATAGGGAAGGCTTTCAAATTTTTTCTGAAGGCGCTCAAGAAGAGAATTGAGCAAAGGGCTGGAAGTACCTTTTACGATGACTACGATATTTTTTCTTTCCTGCGACTTAAGCTGCTTTGCATTGCTGTTAAGCACAAACCCATGCTTTTGGACAACAGCAAGAACCTTTTCACGAGTCTTGTCACTTACATCGGGATGTTCATTCAAAACTCGTGATACGGTACCAATTGCACAGCCACATTCTTTTGCAATATCTTTTATAGTCATTGTTTCTCCAGTCACAGGTACCGGAAGGATCAGCCCTTTACAGCACCTGCAATTACGCCCTTAATTATATACTTTTGTGAACTGATGTAGAATGCAATAATCGGAATTATTGAAACAACGAGCATTGCCATGAATCCACCGTAATCAGTTGAACCGTAGGCACCCTGCATTGCAAGCTGAATTGCTACAGGAACTGTCTTGTGATCAGAACCAAGAATAAGGTATGGAAGCAAGTAGTCGTTCCAGATCCACATGGCCTGAAGAATTGCAACTGTAATTGCAGTTGGCTTGAGCATTGGGAAAACAATAAGGAAGTATGTCTGCAATGGATTACATCCGTCGATTGTTGCAGCCTCTTCCACTTCAAGTGGAATGCTCTTTATAAATCCACAGAACATGAACACTGCAAGACCTGCACCAAAACCAAGGTATACAAGAACGATGCCCATAATGTTGTCGAAGTAAACTCCAGTTACAACAAAGGTCAAAGTAAACATCACCATCTGGAAAGGAACAATCATGCTGAATACAAAAATGTAATACAGTGTTTTTGTCACCTTGTCCTTTACGCGAACAATATACCAAGCTGCCATTGAAGTACACAGGATGATTACACCTACTCCCATTACGCTTACCCACACTGAACGAAGGAATGCAAGGAAGAAACCGGAAGTAGTCAAACCGTTTATGTAGTTTTCAAAACCAACAAACATTTCTTTTACAGGCCATGAAAAAGGAACTGTTGAAACATACAATCTTGATTTGAATGAGTTCATCACAACAAGCAAGATTGGGAAAATGAAAATCGCCGTGAGAAGAACAAGAACAAGAGTTCTGATTCTGGCACTTACTGTATTATTTCTTGCTTCTACCATTATTGTTCAATCTCCTTTGAGTTTGTAATCTTGAGCTGAAGGAAAGCAATCAGTGCAACAATGAGGAAGAATACGACAGCCTTTGCCTGAGCTACACCATGCCAGTTGGCATTTCTATTATAGAAAGTCTGATAAATATTCAATGCAAGCATTTCAGTTGTTTTTTCAGGAGCACCTGCTGTAAGCGCAAGGTTCTGGTCAAACATCTTGAAAGAGTTTGATAATGTCAGGAATGTACAGATTGTAATCGAAGGCATTACCATTGGTATTTTGATTTTGAATAATGTTCTTATTGAAGAAGAACCGTCGATCTGAGCAGCCTCAAGGACATCACTAGGAATGTTCTGCAAACCCGCGATGTAGATTACCATCATGTAACCGATGAGCTGCCAGTTTGTAAGGATTACAAGTCCCCAGAAACCGTACTGGGTTTTGAATGTAATGTCTTCGCCAAAGTAACGGAGAAGAACACCATTGATAAGAAGGTTCCAGATGTAACCTAAAACAATGCCGCCAATAAGGTTAGGCATGAAGAAAATGGAACGGAAGAAGTTTGTTCCCATGATTCCTTTTGTAAGTATCAATGAAAGAGCAAAAGCAAAAACGTTTACAGTAACTACCGAAACGATTGTAAAAAGTGATGTAAATCCCAAAGCATGAACAAACTCGTTGTCTGCTGTAAATGCCTTGATATAGTTTTTGAAACCTACAAATGCTGTAATGTCTGTTACTGTAGTGAACTTTGTGAAGGACAAACCGATGCCCATGATGAAAGGAACCACAAAGAACATGATGAAACAAATCAATGTCGGCAGAACGAAAATTGTAAAATACTTTTTTAATGGATCACGACCCTTTTTCATACTTTTCCTCCGGATAGGGTTGAAAGAATCTGGCAGGCCTAATAGGAGAATGCCTGCCAGATTTAGTTTTGCTTGGCATCCTGAAAGAGGTGCATTCCCAGGATGCCGGTGAGTTTCAGTTTCAGTCTGAAACTCGTATATCTAAGCCATGCAGCAGCTTACATATCAGATTCATTAGCCCAATCTTTTACTACGCTAGCCTTAACATCTGCCCAAGTCTTTGAACCCTGTGCATAGCGGAGCAAAGAAGCACCGAAGTTATCCTTGAATGTCTGTGATGGGAACAATGTGAAGTTCCATGCTACAGAAGAGATACCAGGCTTTGACATCCACTTGATGATTTCCTGAGCGAGTGGATCTGTTGGCTTTTCGTTGTCATCGAATGTGTCGAATGGAGCGATGAAGCCGAGTTTATTTGTAACGTAGTTCTTACCAGTCTTAGAAGAGTACAACCAGTAGATGAAGTCTGCAGTTGCCTTCTGGTCTTCCTTAGAAGCCTTCTTGTTGATGCAGTAGAAGTTTTCTGTACCGATACAGAGTCCCTGTCCTTCTTCACCGGCAACACCTGTGTAGATTGGGAGGTACTTAACGTTTTCTGCCTTTACCTTGTTTCCTGTAACACCGGCAATCTGACCCCATGCCCAGTTTCCGTTCTGAACCATTGCACATTCTTCAAGAGCAAATTCAGCCATTGAGTTGTCAACTGTCTTAACGCCTACATTCTTTGCAGGGATTACTGAATCGTTCAAATAAAGGTCGAAGATGTTCTTGAATTCCTTTTCGTACTGGAACTTGATCTTCTTTGTTGCGTCTGAAGCAAGGTCGATCTTGTTGTTCTTGAATTCGTAGTAAACAGGAACGTTTGCAAGGTGTGTCTGCCATCTCCAGTCTTCACCAGCCTTGAGAGAAGTAGAAGCGAATACACCCTTGATTCCGAGAACCTGAGCGTTCTTCTGCATGTCATCGGCAACTTCCTTGAGTGCAGCAAAATTCTTTACTTCGTCCATGCTCTTGTACTTTGTTGCCTTTGAAGAAAGTGCAAAGTACTTGTCTGTGATTGCAGAGTTATAAATGATCCCGTATCCTTCAACAACATAAGGAATACCGTAAACCTTTCCGCCGTTTGTTACAGCCAAAGACTTGTCTGAAAGGTGCTTGTAGAGGTCTGTACCAGAAAGGTCAGCACAGTAGTTCTTCCAGTTTGCATATCCGCGGGGACCGTTGATCTGGAACAATGTTGGAGCCTGCTTTGTTGCCATCTTTGATGTAAGTGTTGATTCGTAAGAATTGTTTGCAGCTGTTTCAACAATTACCTTTACGCCTGTTTCCTTTTCATAAGCTGCAGCCAATTCCTGGTAAACAGAAGCAACTTCCGGCTTGAAGTTCAAATAGCGAACCTGACCCTTTTTTGGTGCTGCGAATACTGATGCAGCTACTGTCAATACAGCGAGTGTACCTGCTACTACTTTTTTCATCTTAATCCTCCTAATGAAAAAAAACGCTAAAAATTACCTGATTTTTGGAAACGTTATCGGAAACGTTTCCATTTATATTTAGGATAAATCTGCTTTTTCCAACTGTCAAACTTTTTTTCTAGAATTTAATTGATTTTTTTAAGAGAATTTAAGAAATTGTAACTTTTGTTATATTCCCCTGTTACTTTGAATCCATTTTACTGCAAAGTCCACAATTTGCCTCTGATTCATGAGTCTAATGGTGCCTTTTCCAAGGATTGAAACTACTGCGCCATCCTCTTTTTCAAAGACTTTTCCAATCTCATCAAAGTCTTCGCCGTCAACAAAAAGGGTTTCGTACTCCTTCCAAACCCTCCTGCCATTTTCAAATACGGCACTGTGTTCAATGCAATTATGCTTTGACGGATATTCAGCCCTTGCATCAGCAAGATGCAGCGAAGTGTTTTTGTCATACCCTACACCAAGCAGAAGAACCTTTCCATCAAGTTCGTAGAGTTTCCCAATAGGTGAACCGTCGCCAAATATATTTGAAAGGTCATGATCGGAAACAATATAGCTTGCATGCTTGCCCCAGGCACAGACCGACCTTGCAGGATGATCGCTTCGCAAAGTACCCGGCCACTGCCTGAACATTTCGGCTACCGCCCCCATGGTGTTTGTTGGCGTAAGTTCCTTTATGTAAGCCGGCCAATTGTCCCTGATTATCTGCCAGTCCTTTTCATCGGCATCCCAGTGCACTCCAGTTTCCGGATCAAGGTTCTTCCAGGACTGTGCAGGCATCACGATGGTTCCTTCATTACCGACAGTTTCCATAAGGGCTTCAATGACAGTTTGGGCTCCACCGCAGACATACCCCAGACTGCTCAAGGAAGCGTGAACCATAACCACATCCCCCTTTCTGAGTCCAACCTTCTGTAATGCATTTATAAAATCCTTCTTAACAATAACCATATAGCCTCACTTTTACGGAAACATATCAAAAGAAGAAAATCTTTGCCACCCCTCATCAAAATAAAAAAAAGGATGTCCAAAAAATATGATTTACGTCGGTTGGCACCACGCTACATACTTTTGGGACATCCCCTTACTTGCTTCAATTAATAATTGAATTAACTGAATTAATATTCTGTTGCACCGCTTGATTTCTTAAAGAAACTTGCGCTGCCGCTTCTCTGTGTTGCTGTGTGAACATTAGGACGGCTGTGGCTGCCACCGCGAGATCTGTCACGGTCACGGCCAGAACGACCGCCATCACGATCACGGCCGAAACCTCTGTCGCGGTCTCTTCCGCCTCTATCGCGGCCAAAGCTTCTGTCACGATCGCGTCCGAATCCACCGTCACGGCGTCCGCCTCTGTCTCCACGACCTCTTCCACCGCGGCGGCTACCACCTTCATCGCCACCGATTGCTACCTTTGTATCAACATGCATGTGTGGCAATGACTTGTCTTTTTCTGAAAGTTCAATTGCACGACGGGCATCATCTGCTGGAAGCGAAAGAAGACAGAAATTATCTGCCATATCAATTGCATCAACCTTGCGGCCTGGAACACCAAGAAGGTCATGGAAGAAGTCTGCAATCTTTCTTGGATTGTATCCGTCATCCCATCCCATCTGGGCATAGATTCTGATCTGTTCGTAACCTGCATCGTTTCCTCTGCCCCTGTCACCACGACCATTCTTGTCTTTTCTTCCGCCTGTTGTTGTAATCTTTCCATAGCGGTTGCGGCTCAAAACGCTTCCGTAAGTTGCGGCAAGCAATGAAGCAACAACTTCCTTTGCGTCCTGTCCGTTACAAAGTTCTTCTGCAAGAGTATCAAAAATTGCGTCACCCTTTCTAAGGTGTGGAACTCTTTCTTCAACAGAAGCTTCTGATTCTGCGCCTTCCATTGGAACGATTTCATCATCGTCTGAAACTGTTTCTGCAGGAACATTGTTAAGACCAATCTTTGTCTTGATGTCGTCAAAGAGTCTTCCGCGCTTTGCTTCAAGAACTTCTTCAACGCCTGGGATTGTGCCTTCAGTCATTTCTCCCTTGGCACTCTTTCTTACTGCATTGATAAGGTAGTTGAGCTTGCGTCTTGTATCTTCTGGCTTTACGAATGTAACTGCCACACCGCTTGAACCTGCACGACCTGTACGACCAATGCGGTGAACATAAGTTGGACCGTCAAAAGGAAGCTCGTAGTTAACAACATGTGTAAGTCCTTCGATATCGATACCGCGTGCTGCAACATCTGTAGCAACAAGAATGCGTGTCTTCTTTGCACGGAATCTTGCAAGAATCTTTTCGCGCTGTCCCTGCGGAATGTCACCGTGAAGGGCTGCTGCTTCGTATCCCTTTTCATCAAGAGCCTTGCTTACATAGTCTGCATCACACTTGCGCTGAACGAAAACGAGACCGAAGAAATCAGGAGAAATGTCGATGAGGCGAACAAGAGCTTCAATCTTTTCGCTTTCACGGAGAACCCAGTACTTCTGGTCGATGAGCAATGGTTCTTCTACAACACCTTCTTCTTCAACAATTTCATAGTCACCCATGAAACGCTGTGCAATGCGAAGGATTTCTTTTGGAATTGTTGCGCTGAACAAAAGAACGCGGCAATCCTGGTTTGCGCTTTCAAAAATATTTTCGATGTCGTCAACGAATCCCATGTCGAGCATTTCGTCGCCTTCATCAAGAATAAAATAGTCGATTTTGGAAATGTCGAGGACACCGCGATCCATAAGGTCCATTACACGGCCTGGTGTACCTACTACGATTTCAACACCCTTGCGGAGGGCACGCATCTGTTCGCCCATTGAAGCACCACCGTAAACAACGGCAACGCGAGGGCACTTTCCAGTTGTAAATGAAGCCATTTCAGCGGCTGTCTGCATTGCAAGTTCACGGGTTGGTTCAAGGATGATTGCGCGGACATGGTCAGATGGTTCCCTCAAAGTCTGAACAAGTGGGAGTCCAAAGGCAGCTGTCTTACCAGTACCTGTGCGGGCACGGGCAATAACGTTTGCATCGCCGTTCAAAAGGCGTGGGATTGCAAGTACCTGAATAGGTGATGGTACCTTGAACCCTTTCTTTTCAATTGCCTTTAATGTGATTTCATCAAGACCAAGATCTTCAAATGACATTTCATCAGAATCATTTTCTGCTGAAACTTCTGCGGACATAGTAAGCCCGTCAATTTTTTCGTTTAATTCTTCCATACGATACCTCTTTCTTCATGAAAGTCCGTAACCGCATAGAAGTGGCGCCTATTCGCCTCTAATTAATTTCTTTGATTCCTAACCCGTGACCATGAAAGCATATATTGCTTTCGAAAGAAAAGATGCGGTCTTTAGACAGACATGATAAATAATGTAAAATGTTTGCAAATAGTACAGTTTTTTGACATTTTACACAAGGGGATAAACAAAAAAAAAGCGCCAAAGCCCAAAACTTCGACGCTTTCCATTAAGCAACTGCCAATTAAAAATTATAGAACAGCCTTAAGGAACTGCTTCAATCTGTCGCTCTTAGGAGCATTGAAGATTTCTTCTGGAGTTCCTTCTTCAACGATGTTTCCGCCGTCCATAAAAAGAACGCGGTCTGCAACTTCGCGGGCAAATCCCATTTCATGGGTTACCACAACCATTGTCATTCCGCTTTCAGCAAGCTTCTTCATTACGGAAAGAACTTCGCCGACAAGTTCAGGGTCCAGTGCAGATGTTGGTTCGTCAAAGAGCATGATCTTAGGATCCATTGCAAGGGCACGGGCAATGGCAACGCGCTGCTGCTGTCCGCCGGAAAGCTTGTTAGGATATGCATCAAGTTTGTCCCCAAGTCCTACAGCCTTCAAAAGTTCAATGCCTTTTTCGCGGGCTTCTTCCTTTGACTTCTTAAGGACATTCATTGGGCTGACCATTGTGTTTTCAAGGGCAGTCATGTGAGGAAAGAGATTGAACTTCTGGAAAACCATTCCAACATTCAAAAGCCTCTTGCGGCGCTCCTTGCTTGAAATGTGAAGTTTTGAAGACTTGTTTTCTTTATGTGCAATTTCCTTACCTTCAATCTCAATGATGCCGTGATCAATGTGCTCAAGGTGAATGAGTGAACGAAGGAAAGTTGATTTTCCGCTTCCGCTTGGTCCGATGATGCACACAACTTCCTTAGGCTTAACTTCAAGATTAACACCCTTCAGAACATGAAGGGAACCAAAACTTACATCGATGTCTTTTGTTGTAATCATACTCATAGTTAAGATCCCCCTTATTCGTAGATTGAATGTTTCTTTTCAAGAACATGGAATACAAAAGTAAATACTGCAGTGATGATCAGGTAAAGAATCATTGCAGGAATGTAAACCATTGACGATGCTGTAGAAGACTGAATGCTTCTTGTCACCTTTGTAATGTCTGCAAGGGCAATGAGGGAAACAAGGGATGCATCCTTGAGCATCATGATGAATTCGTTTCCTACAGGAGGAATCAAACGGCGGATTGACTGAGGGAGAATTACAAGCCTCATGGTCTGGAAATAGTTGAGTCCCAAAACCTTGCCTGCTTCAAACTGTCCCTTATCAATGGACTGGATTGCAGCACGGATGATTTCACAGCAATAAGCAGAACTGTTAAGTCCAAAGGCAATGAAAGCTGCCAGGAACTGATTGTTGATTGTAAGTGCACGGCTGATCTGTGGAAGACCGTAGTACACAAAATAAAGCTGCATCAGCAAAGGAGTTCCGCGGAAAAAGAAAACATATCCCTTGCAAAAATTGCGGATAAGCTTGTTCTTGGAAAGCGTGCCAAGAGCAAGGAAAATGCTGATTATAAGTCCTGCCACTACAGAACACAGTGTAAGTAAGATTGTAATTCTGGCACCTGCCAAAAGCTGAGGTATCCATTTTATAATTTTATTCATTGTTTCCATAATCAACAGGACTCCAGTAGTATAAAAAATTAATTGATTGAATCAGAAAGGTCTTCGCCAAAAATCTGAATGTAGATCTTTGACATTGTTCCGTCAGCCTTCATTTCGTCGATGGCCTTGTTGATCTTGTCCTGAAGAACCTTGTTGCCCTGCTTCATGCAAACGCCAAAGTATTCGTCAGGTGTACCTGTCCATACGCGCTTGAATTCTGAGTTAGGAACATTGAGGTAAGAAACTGAAACAAGGTTGTCGCTTACAACACAGTCGATGCGTCCGAACTTAAGGTCATCGTATGCATTCATAACCTTGTCGTATTCGCAAGGAATGAATTCAAAATTGTGTGCTGCAGCATATTTTTCAATGAAGAAGTCAGATGTTGTTTCTGCCTGGTAACCGATCTTTTTACCTGCAGCATCTTCCGGCTTGTTCCATGGAAGAGTTGAATCCTTCTGAAGGATAAGAGCCTGTCCGTTTCCAATGTATGGCTGAGAGAAATCATAGGCAGCCTGGCGTTCAGGTGTGATTGTTGCAGCAGACATAACTACATCGTAGCGGTCTGTTGTAAGGCCTGCGAAAATTCCGTCCCATGCAACATCAAGGAATTCTGCTTCAAGACCAAGACGCTTTGCAATTTCTTTTCCGAGTTCAACATCGAAACCGGCTGGTGTCTTTCCGTCTTCCGCATAGTATTCAAATGGAGGATATCCAACTTCCATTGCGATCTTAAGCTTTCCAGCTTCCTGTGTAAATTCTCCCTTCTGAACCTTGTTGCTTTTTGAACAAGAAGAAAGGGCAAAAAGAGCAACTGCTGACATTACAGCAAATACTATCTTCTTCATTTCCTACTCCAAAATTAAAAAAAATAATAACCTATTATATAGAAAAATAACGCGGTTTTCAATTAAGCAGATTCTTCCTGATTCCTTGAAAGGAACCCTGGCAACACTTCGGCAACAAGAATCGCACCAAAAATCAAAACGCAGCCAACGAACATTTTTGAAGTTAATCTTTCCTTCAATATAATGCAGCTGAAAATAACACCGAACACCGATTCCAACGAAAGGAAAAGGGATGCAAGTGAAGACGGAACATATTTAAGCCCGGCATTCTGAAGGCAGAAGGCAAGCATGGAACTTAAAAGTCCAAGGTAAAGCAAAGACACAACCACATTCCTGTTTGCAAAAAGATTCATCTCAAGAGATCCATCCATGAAAGGAGCAAGAAGAAGTCCAAGGACACCTGCCACCAGAAACTGGAAGACAGTAAGAAGAATTACATCCTCATCCTTTACAAAGAAGGCTCCTGCAATGATGTGGGCGGCATAGAAAAAACCGCAGACCAGTGTAAGCACATCGCCCTTGTTCATAAGATACCAGGCGCCTGTTTCACCGTTAAGGGCAAGCAGGGCAATTCCCGCAACAGAAAGAAATGCTGCAAGCCACACGAACCACTGAGGTCTTTTTTTGAAAACCGGCCACCCTAAAAGAGGAACAAGAATTACATATATGGTAGTTAAAAATGCATTTTTTCCCGCTGTTGTAAAATTGCATCCGATTGTCTGAGTTTCATAGGCGGTAAAAAGAAGAACGCCAAGAAAACATCCATGCCAGAATATCTTCTTTGTAAGATGCTTGAATCGGGAAATGAAAATCAGTGAAAGGCAGGCGGCTGCAAGAGTAAACCGAATGCCCACCATCCAGGTCGGACCAATATAGTTAAGGCTGTCCTTAACGATTACAAAAGCAAAACCCCAGATTGCAGCAGTCAAAATCAACCCTGCGCTGAAAATATATTTTAAGTTCAGATTATTATTCATAGCCCATAGAATAGTAGACATTAAATGGAAATACAATCACATGGGGTCTGTCCCCTCTACAGTTTAAATTTGTGCTCATTCGTGTATAATTTAATGGTTACTATTTATTGGATGAGTGTACAATATGAAGATAAGCGAATCATTGGAAATGTATCTGGAGACAATTCTGGTTCTTTCAAAAAAAGGACCAGTCCGTTCAATAGACATCGCAAGAGCCATGAACTTTTCCCGCCCAACAGTCAGTGTTGCAATTCACAATCTT
>JAUNCR010000033.1 GCA_030526505.1 Spirochaetales bacterium | reverse complement strand
ATGATTTTTATATTCATGACCGCAATCTAACCGGAATAAAATATACACCTGAATCTTTTCCAGGGATGTTTTACTGATGTATGAATGGACTCAAAAATATGTCGGCATTCCTTTTGTTTCAGGTGGAAGAACAGAAAAAGGCTGTGACTGTTATGGCTTAATACGACTTATTTTAAGAAACGAATACTCTATCCAATTACCATCTCTAATGATTGATGGTTATCATGCTCTTAATGCAAACGAAACAAGACCTTTGTTTGAAAAGTATGTTCCTGCGATTTGTGCAAGTAAAATTTCAATTCCAGAAGAAAAGTCTGTTTGCCTAATAAGAACTACTGGTGGACTGCTTACTCATGTAGGAATTTACGCTGGCGACGGTTTTATAATTCATTCAAGAAATAAAACCGGTGCAGTCTGCGAAAGAATGAATTCTCCGTTTCTGACCGGTCGCATAGAAGGCTGGTATCATGTCAATACAGGTAAAATGTCAACTTAATCCTTTTTCTAACGAAATCACAGAATTTGAAACCGAAGCAGTATCAATCAATGAAATTATTAAAAAAATAGACACAACCAAGGCTGTAAATACAGGTTGGCGCGTACTTATCAATGATGAAATCATTACAGATTTTAAACGAAAACCAATAGGTGAAGATATTGTATACATCAAACTTGTTCCAGAGGGCGATGCCAAAAGAGCAGGTACAGGTGCTAAAGTTGGCGGTGGATTACTTGTTGCGCTTGGTGTAGTTGTTGGTATAGCAACAGCATGGACGGGTGTAGGTGTGTTTGCTGGGGCTGCACTTATAGGTTCTGGTGTTGCTTTATTTGCAGGCGGTGTTATTCTTTACAATACGAAAATTCCTACTCCTAAAACATCACAAATGGCGGAACAGTCTCCTTCAATTCGTGGAAGCAAGAATCAAGCAAGACCAATGAAACCTATTCCAATTCTTTTTGGAAAACGACGTGTATACGCAGATTTGGCAGCAAATCCTTACACTTTAATTGACGGTGGTGAACAGTATATGTATCAGCTGTTTTGTGCTGGTCAGAAAGATATGACCATCGACATCAACAGCTTTAAGCTCGGTGAAACGAACATTGTAGAGTATTCAGCTTCCAAAAATATCAATACAATTCTTAGCGGAAGAGATGCTCTTGTTGAACTTAGAATCTGTTCTGGTGAAGAAAATCCATTTTTTTTCACTTCATGCATACATGAAGATATTGTAAACGAACAACTGAAACATTCTGTAAATGATAGTGGTCTGACGGGAAATATTATCCGAACGACTCCAGACAATACAGAGGAATTGAATGTCGATATTTTCTTTCCATCTGGACTTGGTTATTATGATGACGATGGAGTCTTGCTGTTTGCAGGTGTTACAGTTGAAGCTTTTTACAAGCTAGAATCTGAACCTGATTCAGCTTACAAACTGATTGGATACTTTAACAACGGTTCTAATCACATGGTTGGCTATTCGCTTAAGACTTTGCGTTTTGCAGTATCAAAAAAAAATTTACCAAAAGGCAAATATACTGTAAAAGTTGTAAGACAGACATTAGACCATGATACTGACTCAAAGTATATTGACGGAGTTTATGTTGGTTCTATACGTGCCATCAAAAATGAACCTTCTGTCTCTGAAGAGCGATGTAAACAGCTTACATTAATCAGTCTTAAAGTTAAGGCAACTTCAAAACTTCACAGTTATGTAGAACAGCTTAATTATATCTGTCAATCTCAACTGCCTATATATTCAAACCTTGGAAGTGGTTCTCAGGAATGGACAAAAACGGCAGATTCTAACAATCCAGCATCCGCCGCCATTTATGCAATGCAGGGTGAATTAAGCCAACAAAAATTAAATGATTCAGACATTGACTGGCCAGCTTTTGAACGGCTCTACAACTGGTGTAAGGATAAAGGTTACGAGTGCAACGAACTTGTTTATGAAAATATCACTATTTCTGATTTACTTTCCTCTATTGCTTCAACATGTCGTGCAGAAATCTTAAGAATAAACGGAAAGATAACTGTTATCCAGGACATTGAAAAAACAGGTTTTGTTCAGATGTTTACACCACGTAATTCGTGGGATTTCCAGAATAAGCTCATAAAAGCATCAATTCCTGATGCCTTATCAGTACGCTTTCCAGATTCAGAATCTGGATACGCAGACCAGGAACTCAAAGTATACAACACACCTTCCGGCAACAAGGATAAAGAACCGGAAGTTATTCAGGACTTGAAGCTTTGGGGTGTTACATCGAATGTACAGGCTCGTAAACTTGCCATGTACAATTATGCAGTATCCAACAATAGACCTTATATTTATCAATTTTCCTGTGATTTTGAATATATGCTTTGTGCAAAGGGTGACTGGATAAAATACGCAGGTGATGTTGCTTTGGCCGGACTTACTCAAGGACGAATTGCAGAACTTATAGAGGATGACGGTCTTGTAATCGGATTTATATCTGATGAAGAACTCCCTATGGAAGAGGGATCACAATATGCGGTACGAATTCGAAAGCAAGATGCAAGTTTTACGATTCTGCGCATCGTAAACACTGGAAGAACTACAAAAAACGTTCATTTTATAAACTCTCTTAATAAAGATGAAATTCATGAAGGTGATTTGTTTTTATTCGGATATCCTGAAAGTGATTCTCTTGATCTAATAATCAGCGATATTCAGTGTAATGATGAGCTGACAGCAGATATTATTGCCGTTGATTATTCACCTGAAATTTTCGGTGTAGACAGTCCAGATTTTGTTCTTCCTGAGTTTGAAAACAGGATTTCAGAAATTCCTTCGTCAATTGATTATGGAAATCTCACGCTTGATGAATGGCAAACTTTCTACACATACAGTGACTCTGAAGAAATTCCCGACCGTCCTACAGCCAATGGTACAGATGGAAGCTGGCACAGACTGCAGACTCCTAATTCAATTTGGTATTCAGTTAAAACTGCAAAAACAATCTATGATGGAGAATGGTCTGAGCCACGCAAAACCAATTCAGCAGAATTAAATGATTTGATTGCCGGAACTTCGGGTGTAGCAAATCCTGATATAATTTCCGACCTTAAAGCTTCTGCTGATGAAAACGGCATATCTATAACGGTTGGTGCACTTGGTGAAGGATTAAAAAACAACGTTAAAAAAATTCTCTTCCAAATCAATAAAGGTAATGATACCTGGAATGAATATGAAAGTGCTGGTTATTCATTTTTTTATGAGTTTGACAGAGCGATAGACGGTTATCCTGAATATACGGATTTACAGAACTGGAAGGTACGGGCAAAAGCTGTAAATATTTACGGCAAGGAAAGCCTTGAGTATACAGAAAGTGTAATAGATACAGATAACTACGGAACCTGGAATGTCACAGAACCTGTTGTTAATACACGTATATCAGACAGAACAATTACACTGATATTTTCACAGGCTAGACAGTCAAATACTCGTAAGGTTTATGGAAATATCAAATATGGGGTAAGAATTCGTTGTGCAGCTCAGGGGGATGCAGAAGGAGTTTTCTTTAAGCCGAATGAACAGGCAGACCCATATCAGAATGAATTAAACTACAAGGTAATTGGTGATACTGGCTATGTCATTTCTGAAAATGTATATATTCAGACAATGCCGTTAAAAGGTCAAAAGTCCAATGACATTGTAGATACAGCCTATACATTTTTAGTTTTCAGCTTTAATGAAAAAGGTCAAAGTTCTTCAAAAGAAATTACAGCAACTGCTGTCTGTACATCAATCAGAGATATTGTTAAAGCTAACGAAACTGCAAAAGCGGCATATATTTCAAGTCTGTCTGCTATTACTGCAAATCTTGGTGTTATTTCGCAAGGCTCGCTGTCTGGCAATGATAATAACTATTGGGCTTTGTCAACTTTGGTTGATGAACGTACTGGGCAGAAATATTATCAGGGAGCAATGAAAGTTGGTGGTGTTGACCAGTTTCTTAAAATAACACCTATAGTTAATGCTCGTGAAGAAATCCTCAGTTACGAAATTGAATTTAAAGTTGGCAATTTTACTGTAAGTTCTACAGCTTCAAGTATTAATGGCGAACTAATTATTCAGGAAGATTCAAATTCTTTAGACCGTACAAGAATCACACCTTTAGGAACTTACTATGAACACAGAGACCTTATTAGTACAGAATGGTATGCCATAGCAAAACAGGAAACACGAGGTCTGCTTTCTAAGTCGGTTTACTCTCATTCTTCAATGATTATAGGAAATGCTGACATAGCAGAGCGTCGTGCCTTGTATCACGACATCGGTAGACCTTATATCAGTGAAGATTGTGTAGTTTATCATTTTGATACAAACCTTACAGACCAGAATGGACGAGCACCTTATAATCTTTCATACATTGATTACCCAGAATTGAAAGGTCAGGAAGATAACTCACCTTTGTCTGTTATTGATTTTACACCTGCAATTCTTGCGGTCGCTCCATATTCAGAAATCGGCAAAGCGTTGTATGGTCAATACTCAATTGAACATGACTTGGGTACAAGTAATATGTGGACTGTTGATTTTTGGATTCAGTACATCTGGGCGGAAAATCAGGTTCTATTCAGAGTTGGTAACGAAACTGATTCTATATACATCGTTAATTCTACTGGAGAAGTAAATTATAACGAAGATTCAGTCGTTCTATACAACACTGAAACTGCCGAATCAGACGCACTCTGTTATAACATAGCATTGGGAGCAGGAACTAGAATTGTTCATCAAGGAAGTTCAAAAAGTGAAGCAACAAACCTTGAAGATGAACCATTCAACATGATTTTCTCGCCTAACAGCTGGCTTCATTTTGCCATTGTTCTTGATGAAAATAATATTTCCTTGTGGATAAATGACAAGAAAAAAGAATTTGAACGATATGAAAAAGCGTCACATGACTCTAAGGCAATATTCAACGAAAGTTTAAATTCTTTCATTCTCGACGAGCTTGCAATTGATATTAAACACAAAGAAAACTTTTCTGATTTTGTAGCAACCAGCGAAAACAAAATTCCTTTTGGAGCTTTGGACTGGAGAGAAAAGCATATGGTTATAGATTACAGTGGAGCTTTGAAAACTAATCTTTTCGATTCGGAATTGTTCAAATCTGCTGTGTTAAAGGTTATTGAGGAGAAACAGGAGAACTTATGATTGATTTAACTTTGGACTCGATGTTAGTACCTGCACTTGAAGGTTACAAACCAGTTGTAGGAAAAAAAATTGAATATACAGCATTGAATAAAGGGGGCTTGAGTACTCAGCAGGTTGTTGAAAATATTGCTATGCCTTTTATTAAGCAGCGCTCAATTCTTGTTGAAGAATCAGCAACAACATCGGTGATTGAATTTGATGCAAGCATTATGATTAGCGGCGAAGATATAATATTTACCCTTGATAGAGGTGCTTCCCCTGGGATTGAAATACAAATCATGTGTTTGAATCCAACAAAAATACGTTACATTGGAATCACAAAAAACTCAGAAGGACTTCATAATACTTTAACAGATGAACTCAATGCATTTGCCCTTGCTAATTACATCTGGACTGGTACGGGTTGGTTTTGCTCAAGTGCACCAGGACTTGGTGCTATAAAAGAACAATTTCCTGGAACATCTGAACCCTATAAAATTTATGGTGGTCAGTGGACTGAATTAAAATTGGCAGGAATGTATTTACGTGCTGCTGGCGGAGATGCACGACCATACACAGAACCAATGAAAGTTAGCGTTAGTGGAACAAGCGTGATCGTAGATTCATTAGATACAAATAGCAATTCAAGTCTTTCTACTCTTGCTGTTGGTGATCTTCTTATTGGTGGCGAAGAGTATCGTACTGTAACCGCAATAACAGGTAATACAATAACAATAAACAAAGAATTCACCCATTCAGATATAACGACCATCTTAATTGGACAAAATGACCAATTGCAGGGGCATGAACACTATTACTCTCATGGTGGCCCAGATGATGCTTTTGATGGAGTTGGAGTAAAAGCTGGAATTTTAGGAATTTATACTACGTCGGGGATTGTCACCAACGGCAAAAACGGCAACCCACGAGTAGGTAATGAAACTCGTGGGAAGAATTTGACTGTAAGGTACTGGAAGAGAATCGCCTAAAACAACAAATCCCTAGAGTAATTTCTAGGGATTTTTCATTTATGCAGTGCGTTTATCAAATATTAAAAAAAAGTATGATAAAAGTATCTGTAAACACTTCGAAATCATTACGTCGCGCACCCAGAAACTGGGCTTTTATTTTCCATAATAATTAAATAATTTTTTCTCATTTTTTCTTATAATATTAGTATCAAAAATTATTATAATTAATACCTAAGTTTTAGACAGCTCTTTTTGTTTTAAAGTTGAAGGCTTATTTTGAATGAGCCTTGACTGTGTTGTTCATTTCTTCAGCCATCTTTTCAAGGGAAACCTGCTTCTGAACTGCACCGAGTTCCCATGCTACGCGAGGCATTCCGTAAACAACAGAAGATTCTTCATCCTGTCCGATGGTCCAGGCACCCTGCTTTCTCATTTCGGCAAGCTGGGTTGCACCGTCGCGTCCCATACCTGTCATGATGACGCCAAGAGCCCTGTTCTTGTAGATCTTTGCACAGCTTTCGAAGAGGGCGTCTGCAGAAGGCCTGTGTCCGTTCCTTGGTTCTGCGCTTGAAAGTTTGATTACATTGCAGAGGGTAGACTTTTCGATGACGATGTGGAAGTCTCCAGGAGCAATGTAGATCTGTCCTGGGTGGATTGGATCACCGTCTTCCGCTTCCTTTACATTGAGAGGGCAGATTCTGTCCAAACTTGCTGCAAATTCCTTTGTAAATCCTGCAGGCATGTGCTGAACTACAAGGATTGGCTTAGGGAATTTAGGATCAAGGTTCTTGAACACTTCGCGGAGGGCATTAGGTCCACCTGTAGAAATGCCGAGTACAACGATATCGATTGGTCCGCCTTCGCGTTCCGGTGTAATTACATCAGGTTCCTTCTTCTTTGTTGAAGAATTGAAAAGTGTAGGTGCAAAGGATGGTTCTGATTTTGCAGGAGAATCCTTTGGCTTTTCGATGATTCCGTCCTTTACGGCCTGTGCCTCGATTTCCTTAAGCTTTGCCTGCTGCATATAGTGTTCGGCATTTGGAATCTGCTTGCCGTGGAGTCGGGCGAATCTTCCGCCGTAAGAAGCGATTTTTTCAATGATGAAGCTTCCTACAGAAGAAATGCTTGAAGATGTTGATCCGGAAGGCTTTGTAATGAAGTCGCTTGCCCCAAGTTCGAGACAGTTCATTGTAACGCTTGCGCCTTCCGTTGCAATTGAAGAAAGGATTACGACAGGGATTTTGATGCCCCTCTTCTTTCTTTCTTCAAGGAACTGAACGCCGTTCATTTCAGGCATTTCAATATCGAGGAGAATCAAATCAGGCTTGAGGGTTTCGAGTTTCTGAAGTGCGAACTTACCGTTCATGGCAGTTGCACAGACTTTCATTCCGTCAGTACCTTCGATAATTCGGGTAATAAGGTTTCGCATCAAAGCTGAGTCATCACATACAAGTACTTCAATATCGTCCATATTAATCTCCTTTCTATAAGAAAAACTCTTTCTTAAAAAAATCGGCTGCTCGGAACTTTACCTGGCAGCCGTCTTGTTATCCTACGCTTCGTTTTTCTGGTAAAGGCAGGCCCATGGTGTCTTCAAGAACTCAAATTTTGTGTCCATGCCGAACAAACTTTCAGAATGTCCGATGAACAGGTATGAATTCTTTGCCATGGATTTCCAGAAGTTGTCGATTGTATTCTTCTGAGCTGCCTCATCAAAGTAGATGAGAACATTGCGGCAGAACACGATGTCCAGGTTCCTTGCACCCATGTCATAGCGAAGGTTATGGTAGTCAAACTTGATTGTCTTCATCAAATCCGGCTTAACCTGATAACCCTTGTCTGTCTTTGTAAAATAAGAAGCAAGGTAGTTCTGCGGGATGCCGGAAATGCGTGATTCAGGGTAGAAGCCCTGCTGACCTACCATAAGCGACTTGAGGGAAATGTCAGAAGCGATGATTTCGAAAGTGTAAGGGGCTGGAAGCTTGTCCTTAAGGAGCATGGCAAGAGTATATGGCTCTTCTCCAGTAGAACAGCCGGCACTCCAGATTCTTACCCTTGTGTCACCTGTCTTCTTCTTGTTTTCAATTACATGAGGTATAACGTAGTTTATAAGAGCATCAAAATGCGGCTGATTACGGAAGAACCTTGTAAGGTTTGTTGTAATACTGTCCAGGAATACCTTGAATTCTTCCTTGTCGCTTGTAATGATCTTGTAATAGTCGTCAAGATTGTCCAAATTCATGTCGCGCAGGCGTTCTTTTAGTCTGCTGTCGAGAATTGAGCGGTTAGTTTCTGAGAAAGTGATTCCGCTTGAATCATAAATAAGTTTTCTAAACTCGGTAAACTGCGAGTCTGTAAGCAAATCTGACATAATAAATGATTATAAGACGGAAATTTCGATTTGTAAACTTTGGCGAAAATTTATTAAAAAAAATGGGGGATGCCTGTTTCTAGACATTCCCCTTTATATTGAAGAAAACTGATTGGTTTATTTCCAGAGGTTTGCAGGGTTAACGGAACGGCCGTTCTTGTAGACTGCAAAGTGAAGGTGTGGGCCTGTAGACATACCTGTGCTTCCAACACGACCGATTCTTGTGTTTGTGTCAACAAAGGCACCCTTTCTTGTTGTGATTTCGCTCATGTGTCCGTAAAGGGTCTTGTATCCTGAATGATGGGCAACCACAACATAGTTTCCGTATACATCGCTCCATCCGGCTGTAATTACCTTACCAGGAAGTGCTGCGTAAATGCTTGTACCTGTTCCGCAGGCCATGTCGATTCCGCCGTGGTAGGTTCTCTTTGATGCATCGAATGGATTTTTGCGCCATCCGAACAATGAAGTAAAGTAATAGCGGTTTTTGAGAGGTCTTGTGAAAAGGTCTCCGTTGATTTCCTGTCTTGTAACCCAGTCAAGCTCTGCGTAAGGAACGAAAAGCTGTCTTCCGGCCTTAAGGGATTCTTCAAGGCTGATGTTGTTCACTTCAGAGCATTTTTCAGCTTCAACCTTGTATTTTTCAGCGATTGTAGCGATTGTTTCGCCGTCGCTGCGTACTGTATAGAGAATTCCAGGCATAGAAGGAATCTTAAGGTACTGTCCGATCTGGATGAGGCGTGAAGAATGGATGTTGTTCACGCTGATGATTGTATCCTGGGTAACGCCGAATTCATCTGCAATGAACCCGATCATGTCGCCTTTCTTGATTCTGTAGGAAATGTATGAAAGCTCGCTGTCAGCCTGATGCAATTCTTCCGGGGCAAGATCAAGCCCTTCAATGGAAGCTTCTGCAACAAGTTCCTTTTCAATGGAGTTAGAACCCTTTGCGTCAAAACCACCGCGGCCGACTGAATTTCTGAAGTGAATGATTCCGAATGTGATACCAGTAACGAAAGCGGCAATTCCAAAAACTGCTGTTCCGCACACCAAACCGTATTTTAAATAAGCCTTCATTTTGTAACTATTGTACCACATATTCTATATTACCTCAAATACCTTCAGATGGATTACTTTTTGCCGAGCCCTATTAGATAGGTTTCAAAGGATTCCTGGCGGCAGGCTTCCGGTTTGAATCCCTTAGCCTGTGTAAAGGTTTCCCTCATTTTCATAAGGAGTTTCTGCTGATCGCCGTTCTGGAAGATTTTTACGCAGAAATTTGCGCCTGGCTTGAGCATTGTCTGTGCATACCAGATTGCCATTTCGACAAGAGCCTTGGAGCGCAGGGTGTCTACGACGCGGTTTCCGGTTGTCAAAGGAGCTGCATCGCATACAACAAGGTCATAAGGACCTTCCGCCTTGATTTTTTCGCGGATTTCTTCGCTAAGGAGGTCGCCCTGGAAGAAAACAAGGTTATTTGCCCTAACATCCTTTGCAAGGGGGTTAAGGTCGCATGAGACTACTTTTCCTGTTTCGCTGATATTGCGCAGAAGCCAGGTTGTCCAGCTGCCTGGAGCGGCACCAAGATCAAGGACTACGCTGCTTTTCTTGAGCATTCCGAATTTCTGGTCGATTTCCTGGAGCTTATAGACGCTTCTTGCAGGGTAGCCTTCCTTGAAGGCTTTCTGTGACCAGTAGTCAGGTTTTGCATAACTGTTCTGTTTAGACGGCATACAGTCATTATCGGAAAATAAACATCACCTATTTAGATAATATTCAAAAATCAGCTCCCGCATGGAACCGTGCCAAGCCCACTCCAGTGAGACTTCGTCTCAAGTCGTGGTTTGACACGAACCCATGCTACGCTGATCTTTGAAACTTGTAAAAGGGGATGCTTTTTTCAGAAAGTGGGTATGCCGCCTAAACCTTTAGGGGGAAGGGGCTTCCGTAAAGAACCGTGCCATGTCCGCTTAGCCGTCATTGCGAACGAAGTGAAGCAATCCATTGGGGTAGGGAGGGCATATTGATGAAAGCGGACACTTGGAAATTAAAAAGGTTGCATAAAATACTGTCTAAATATTATAAAATACTGACATTTTCTTAAATTTTGAGCGAATTCAGGCCGAAATTTCATTGTATATATATAGAATAGTTTTTATACTTTACAAAAATTAACATTTTGTCATTCTACACCTAAAGGGGGAGAATAAAATGGACTACGCATTACGCTTTGGAGACACATTGCCACGTCTTGTAAAGATGGCGGCAGAAAAATGGCCTGAAGTTTCGGCACAGCTTTCTCATACAAAGGACGGCGGATACAAAGAAGTCAACTATCACGACATGTTCCAGAATGCAATGGATTTTTCCGGAGCTCTCCTTGACCTTGGTGTTCAGCGCGGTGACAGAATCGGTCTTATTGCAGACAACCGCGAAGAATGGGAACAGGCTGACGTAGGACTTCTTTCCATCGGTGCCATCGATACTCCACGCGGATGCGATGCAACAGAAAGCGACCTTTCATACATCCTTTCATTCTCAGAAGTTCGTATCTGCATTACAGAAAACGAAGCCCAGATAAAGAAACTCCTCAACATAAAGAAAAATGTTCCTACTCTGGATACTGCAATTGCTTTTGATCCTGTTTCAGATGAAATGAAGGCAAACTGTGAAGCTCAGGGAATCAAATGCCTTCAGTTCCAGGATCTTCTCAAAGCCGGACACGAATGGAGAAAGATGCATCCTGATACTGTTGAACAGGAACTTGAAAAGGGTCAGATCGATGACCTTGCAACAATCATCTTTACATCGGGAACAACTGGAACTCCAAAGGGTGTTATGCTTACGCACAGGAATGTTCTCTGCCAGCTTGATGAAGTAACAGAACGAATCTTCCTTAATCCTGGTGAGCGCGCACTTCTAGTTCTTCCTGTATGGCATGCCTTCCAGCGTGCAGTTGAATACATAGTAATTTGTCAGGGAGCAACCCTCTGCTATACAAAGCCAATCGGAACAATTCTTCTTCAGGACCTTCAGAAACTTAATCCTGTTTTGCTTCCTGCAGTTCCTCGTGTTTGGACGGCTGTCTACGAAGGCATCTGGCGAAAGATGAGGAAGGCTGGCGGAATTACACTCCTCATGTTCCGTTTCTTTGTAAGCGAATCAATCCTGTGGTGCAAGATTGACCGCAAGCTCCGCAGAAAGCAGTCAAGGTTTGGTAACGACTACCTTGGATTCTGGTGGCCGGTTCTTGTCTGGCCATGGCTCCTCCTGTACCCATTGAGACTTCTTGGAAAGCTGATCATCTTCAGAAAAATAAAGGCAATGGTCGGAAAGAATTTCCGTGCAGGAATTTCAGGCGGCGGTGCTTTCCCTCCTGCCGTAGACAATTTCTACTGGGCTTCTGGAATCAAGATCGTAGAAGGATATGGACTTACAGAAACAGCTCCTATTGTCAGCGTTCGTCCAATTGCAGATCCTATTTTTGGAAACGTAGGTACAACATTCCGTGGTATTGAGGCACGTGTTGTTGATGACGACGGAATCATCCTTGGTCGCTGCCGCAAGGGTACTTTGCAGATCAAGGGTAACTGCGTAATGAAGGGTTACTACAAGAGGCCTGACCTTACTGAAAAGGTAATGACAGTTGACGGTTGGTTCGATACAGGCGACATTGCGATTCTTTCCGTTAACGGTGAAATTACTCTCCGCGGACGCAAGAAGGATACAATCGTTCTTCAGGGTGGAGAAAACATCGAGCCTCTTCCAATCGAAGCAAAGATCAACGAATCGTCTTTCATTGCAACTTCAGTTGTATTCGGTGTAAACGACAAGGGCGTTGACCAGAAGTATCTTACTGCGCTCATTCTTCCTGAACAGGATGCAGTTGAAACCTACGCAAATGAAAACGGAATCAAATTCGATTCATTTGAAGAACTTTGCAAAATGGAAGCAATCCAGAAACTTCTTGAAGGAATTGTCTTTGAAGAAGTAAGTGCAAAGAACGGATTCAAGAGCTACGAAAGGATCAACAAGATTGCCCTGATTACAAAGCCGTTTGAAGTTGGCGTTGAACTTTCTGCAAAGCAGGAAATGATGCGCTACCGCGTTGCAGAGCTTTACAAGGACAAGCTTGCAATGCTTTACAAGGACTAATTGTATCTTGCCCTTTCGCCGCCTATAAGCTTTGGTCTTGTGTAGGCGGCAGTGACATAGGCCTTGCCAATGTGGCAGTCTTTCAATCTGAACGGAACCGCAACATCCTTCAGATGCATTCCGATTAAAGTGCTGCCGATGTCCATTCCGGCGGCAGCTTTTATATGCTCTACCACTGCAGGATTTTCAAAACCATGGTATGCAGCCGTTGCAAAGGATCCGCCACCCTTAAGCCAAGGCACAACGCAGACTTCCTCATAATTGAATTTTTCCGCACATTCCTTTTCCATTACAAGGGCGCGGTTCAAATGTTCGCAGCACTGGGCAGCAAGGTAAAGGCCGTTCTTGTCGCAGGCTTTTTTTGCTCCGCTGAAAACTGCCTTTCCTATTTCTTCGCTTGAAGCATGGCCAATAAGTCCGCCACCGATTTCGCTTGATGAGCATCCGATGACAAAAATCGATCCCTTTGCAATGGGATGGGCATCTATTACCTGCTGGACTGCATCGGCAACCTGAGATTCTATCGTTGATAATTCGAGTTCTTTTTCCATTTTTAATTCCTTATTTAATCATAATTAGTTTTTATGTTATTTTGCAATAATTTCTTTCAGCACCCTCATGGTCTGCTCAAACCGTTCAAGATTGATGTTTGAGTAGTTCAGGAGATACATGTGCTGGAGGTTTTCTTTTGGGCAGATGTAGTATTCGGAAAGCATGTTGATGTTTATATCCTTTTCAAGCAGGGCATCTTTAAGTTCAGCGTCGGGAATGCTGCAGTTGAGTTTCAAAATCAAGTGAAGGCCCGAGTCACTTTCAAGAATCGAACATTCTTTGTCGGAAAGATTTTTTTTGAGGATGTTTAAAACCGTGATTCTTTTGCGGCGGTAATAAAGCCTCATGCGGTTTATGTGCTTTTCAAAGTATCCTTCGTCTATGAATTTTGAAAGGGTGTACTGTTCGAAAGTCGGCACCGGGCAGGAATAGAAATTCAGGGTCTTGTAGTAGAGGTTTGCAAGCTGTTCCGGTAAAACCATGTAGCTGATGCGGATTGTGGACGCAATGGATTTTGAGAAGGTGTTCATGTAGATTACTTTTCCAAAGGCATCGATGCTTTGTAGCGTTGGAATGGGATTTCCGTTCTGGCGGAATTCGCTGTCGTAGTCGTCCTCTATTATGTACCTGTCTTTTTTTTCGTTTGCCCATCCAAGCATTTCGTAGCGCCTTGAAACCGGCATCGTGATTCCAGTCGGGAAGTGGTGGTTCGGGCTAATGTGGGCAATGTCCGCTTTTGATTTTTTCAGTTCTTCTATGCTGATTCCGTTTTCATCAAGGTTTGCAAAAGTATATGGCACCTTGTTTATTTCATATACCTTCCTGATTTTTGTGTAGCCAGGATTTTCGATGCAGTAGGTTTTTCTGTCGCCCAATAATTTGATGAGGATTTCATAGAGGTTTTCTGTTCCTGCACCGATGATGATTTGCTTTGGGTCCACACTCATTCCGCGGAAAGACAGAAGGTGATTTGCAATTGCATTTCTTAAGGCGACCGTTCCATTGCTTGGAGAAATCTGAAGGACCTCCGACTGCATGTCCGACAATACCTCTCGGCTTAATTTTGCCCATACGGAAAATGGAAAGTTTTTTGCTTCCACGGTGTTTGAAGAAAAATCAAAGTACCAGGATTTTTTTTCGTTTGTCCTGATGTTAAGTTCTGGTTTTTGAATTACTTTTGGCACCGAAATTTTTTTTATGTCGCTTACAAAATATCCGCGCTTTACTTCGCTGTACAGGTAGCCTTCGCTTATCAACTGGTCATAGGCATTTTCAACCGTAATGGTACTGACACCAAGATTCTGTGCAAGGGTTCTTTTTGAAGGAAGTTTTTCACCAGTCTTAATGGTTCCTTTCAGTATGTCTTCCCTTATTTTCTGATAGAGTTCCTTGTATATTGGTCCCGTAAGGTTTGAAAAGTCGTAGGTAAGCATTTTTCCTTAAATGTCTCTGGCATCTAAAATTTATTCAAATTGAATATTTATTTAATATCAGTTTTTCTGCAATATTTCAACAGATTTTTTTAAGGGTATGTCAGCATAAAGTGTTGCTATACTGGATGCGGTGGTTGAGCCAGTCGAAACTACCGATTATTTAGTTTAGTGTGCTTGATTTCGACGAGCTCAATCGGCGCAGCAACACAATTTCGGACATAGCCTTTTTTAGAGAGGTGAACAGAATGAACGATACACAGTTCGATTTGAACAGGGGATTGGCCCAGATGCTTAAGGGCGGAGTAATCATGGATGTTACGACACCAGAACAGGCAAGAATTGCGGAAAAGGCAGGGGCTTGTGCTGTCATGGCGTTGGAAAGAATTCCTGCAGACATTAGGGCGGCAGGCGGCGTTTCAAGAATGAGCGATCCAAAAATGATAAAAGGAATTCAGGAAGCAGTTTCGATTCCAGTGATGGCAAAGTGCCGCATCGGTCATTTTGTAGAGGCCCAGATTCTTGAAGCAATTGAAATTGATTACATCGATGAGTCTGAAGTTCTTTCTCCTGCAGATGATGTCTACCATATTAATAAAAGGGACTTCAAGGTTCCGTTTGTCTGCGGTGCCCGTGATCTTGGAGAAGCCTTGCGCCGTATTAACGAAGGGGCTTCGATGATAAGGACAAAGGGAGAACCTGGAACAGGAGACATTGTTCAGGCTGTTCGCCACATGAGAAAGATGAATGCAGAGATTGCAAGAATTTCTTCCATGAGGGAGGATGAACTTTTTGAGGCGGCAAAACAGCTGCAGGTGCCATTTGAACTTGTGCAGTATGTACATCTTAATAAGAAACTTCCGGTTGTGAATTTTGCTGCCGGCGGTGTTGCAACTCCTGCTGATGCTGCCTTGATGATGCAGCTTGGTGCGGAAGGTGTTTTTGTCGGTTCGGGAATCTTTAAGTCTGGCGATCCTGCAAAGCGTGCGGCTGCAATCGTTAAGGCTGTTACAAACTTTAAGGATGCAAAACTTGTTGCGGAACTTTCCGAAGACCTGGGGGAAGCAATGGTGGGCATCAATGAAAATGAAATAAAGCTCATCATGGAAGAAAGGGGCAAATGATGAAGATAGGCGTTCTTGCAGTTCAGGGGGCTTTCATTGAGCATGAAAAGATGCTTGAAAAATTGGGCTGCGAAACAATTGAGCTTAGAAAAAAAGATGATATTGCCGGTTTAGACGGTCTTGTTCTTCCGGGTGGAGAAAGTACGGTGCAGGGAAAACTTCTTAGGGAGCTTGGAATGTTTGGGCCTTTGAAAAAACTTATTGATGAAGGCCTTCCAGTTCTTGGCACCTGTGCAGGTTTGATTTTGCTGAGCGGGGATTTATGCAACGATGAGGCAAGGCATCTTCAAACTCTTCCCGTTACCGTTCAGCGCAATGCTTACGGAAGGCAGCTTGGAAGTTTCAGGACAGTCGCTGATTTTGGTGAACTTAAGTCGGTGGAAATGACTTTCATCAGGGCGCCTGTAATCGTGAATGCCGGAAAGGGTGTAAAGATTCTTTCCACCGTTGATGAAAAAATCGTTGCCGTTGAATATGAAAATCAGATTGGGATTTCCTTTCATCCGGAACTTGGAGACGACACAAGGGTCCTTGAATATTTCGTAGGCAAGTGCAGGATATAAGTCAGTTAAAACTGCCCCGGGCCTTAGGTCTGCGGGCATTTTTTTGAAGGCTACAATCGATTACAGCAAATGGTCCCCCTTGATTTTTTAAATGTTTAGCAACATACTTTTTATAAGTATAACAAAGGGAACTTGATGATGATAAATTTTACAGTCGGTCCTGTTCAGATGGACAAAGAAACAAGAGATTTAGGAATAGAGCAGATTCCTTATTTCAGAACACCCGAATTTTCAGAATTGATGAAGGAAAATGAAAAATTGCTCTGCAGTTTTTTTGATGCTCCTGATGAATCCAGGGTCATTTTCCTGACTGGTTCCGGAACAGCTTCCATGGAAGGCGGCGTAATGAATTTTTTCACGCCGGAAGATAAAGTCATTGTTGTAAACGGCGGAAGTTTTGGACACAGGCTTGTTGAACTTTGCCAGATCCATGAGATTCCTTATGCAGAAATAAAGTTGGATTATGGAAAACCTTTGACTGAAGATCACCTTAAGGAATTTGAGGGGAAAGGATATACAGGTTTCCTTGTTCAGCTTTGCGAGACTTCTACAGGCGTATTATACAACATGAACATGATAGGGGATTTCTGCAGGAGAAATGGAATCTTCCTTTTTGTTGATGCTGTAAGCGGCTTTATGGCGGATGAGATTTCCATGAAGAAAATGGGAATCAATGCAGCCATCACTGGAAGCCAGAAAGCTCTGGCATTGCCTCCTTCAATGAGTTTTACAATCATGGACGGAAAGGCCATCGAAAGGTGCCAGAAAATCAATGTGAAGAACCTCTATTTCAATTATCCTGACTATCTTAAAAATGGCGAAAGGGGACAGACTCCTTTTACACCTGCAGTTGGAACATTGATTCAGTTGAATGAAAAGCTCAAGAGGATTGAAGCTACCGGCGGCATTAAGAAGCAGAACGAACTTGCAAGGGAAAAGGCTGCATATTTCAGAAATAAAATTAAATCATTGCCCTTCAAACTTTTTTCGGAAGAGAAGGATTCTTCCAACTGTGTTACGGCCCTTTGCCCAACGAATCCAAATGTAAATGCACATAAACTTTTTGAATTGATAAAGGATGAATACGGCATCTGGATTTGTCCGAATGCTGGAGACATGGCTGAAAAAGTTTTCAGGGTTGGTCATATAGGTTCGATTTCAAAGAAAGAAATCGACATTTTGGTAGATGCATTTTTTGACTTGCAGAAAAGAAATCTTTTGTAGGGGTTAATATGATTGGCGGAAAAGTTGTTGTATACACAAGCGGAACATTCGACATGCTCCACATAAACCATATCAAGCTTTTTGAATATTGCCGCGCATTGGGAGACATCCTTATCGTCGGTGTAAATACTGATGAACTGGTGGAAAGCTATAAATCGACACCGGTGATACCTTTTGAAGAAAGGATTGCCCTTGTAAAGGCTTTGAAATATCCAGACATCGTCATTCCACAGAGGTCATTGAATCACGAAGACAAAGTAAAGAAACTTAACTTTGATGTTTTTGTTGTCGGAGACGATTGGGCGGGAAAATACGACTACCTAAAGAAACAGGGAGTCGATGTAGTTTACTTCCCGGAGCAAGTTCTACAAATCTGAAAAAGAAAATCTACGAAAGCTACGAAAAAATCAGGGCGAAAACGGACAACCACTTTCCGCCTGATGTTGATGTTACAAAATAATTTTCACAGGGGCCAGAGGAAAAAGCCGGTGTGTCACTGATATGGCTACAGGTCAATTATCAGTGCGCCGGATTTAGCATCCCTTGGCATAGGTTTTTTGGGAGCCGGAACCCTGATCTTTTCCCCGCTGAAAAGTTTCTGGTTTGTAACGGCAAGCAAAAGGCCTTTTGAAGAACAGGCATAGTATCCCGTTCTGTGTCCTGGCAGTCTTATTGGATCGCTTGCGATTCTCATTGTAATGAAAGAAGGGTTTTCTTCTTTCTGTTCACCCCGTTCAACTGCAACAAAGGAAAGAACTGCCCTTTCCTTTGCAAGGTCAGCCTTTTCTGAAATGCGCTTTAAGTCTGCAGGTGCATTGTCTGCGGCGAATGCAAAGTTGCACCACTTACCGCCTTTCTTTCCATCCATCGGACAGGTTTCACAGTGACAGCAAGGAGCAACAGGAATAAAGTTCTTTCTGATGAAGGCGTCGCGCATAAGGCTTACGAGCCTTGCAGATCTTGGGTCGCCCGGTTCAATGGAAAGTATCCTTGCCTTGGCGTTTTTTGCATCGACAAAAGATACAAGGCGGTCCGTGTATTTCTTTGCAAGGAAATCAGGAGGCATGTCTGCATCGTCGTGAAGTTCGTTGAGCATGTTTGCACATGTTACGAAATCAGCCTTTTCTTTTATTGATGAATCCAGTGTTCCCTTTACACGGACGATTTTCCATGATGAAGTTTCAAGCTTTGCAGCAACGGACAGGAAAATGTCTTCGCCAAAAGAAAGGGCCTGCTGGGAAATGTCCAGGCAGTAGAAAGTAACATTCTTCTTTCTGAGTTCCGGTCGGGCAAGGAGGAGTGCAATCGGAACTGTCAAAGGTCCGCTTCCGATATCAACGAAAATGCATTCATCCTTGAAGTCAAAAAAAGAATTGTCCAGGTTTGAAAAAAGCTTTACGAGGCGGACAAGATTCCACCAGAGGAAGTAATGGACATAGGCGCTCAAGGCTGTTGTTTCATTCATGTAGCCCATGCGGCGGTCTCCGCGCTGGTCCGTAAGGTTGTGGCTTAAGGCGGCTATCTGCTGCGGTAAAAGAGCACGCTGCTTTGAATTCAACGGATGTGAGGAAGATACTATGTCATCGAATTTTTCTATGATTGCAACGGCATCTTTTGGGATGCCCGTTGGGTCAAAGAGGGAAGAGATTCTTTCGCCTGAAAAAATCTTCTTCTGCTGTCTCTGAATCCTTTCTATCTTTTCTTTTTTCTGTTTCTGCTGCTTTTCGGAATTTGTTTTTTCTTCCAGCTTTCTGCGCTGCTTTTCATCGGCATCCTGCTTCTTCTGTTCCGCGCTGATTTTCTTCTTCAGGTTGATGCCCTGTTTTTTTTCATACCACTTGAGTTCGATTTTATCTTTCATTTGAATTCCTTTCGTTCCTTAGTGACTGAAGTAAAAAATACAGTTCACTTAAATCTGCACGGATTTCACGGATTGCCATTACAGCATCAAAATTTTTCTGCACATTCTGGGCATCCTGAATTATCTGGTTCTTTGCGCCTTCAATGGTGAATTTTTTTGTGTAGATGAGGTACTTGAGGCGCAGGATTATTTCAAGGTCTTTTTGGGAATATACCCTTCTACCGGACATCTCCTTTTTTGGCGTAATGCTTGGAATCACTTCTTCCCAATAACGGAGAATGTGTGATTTTACGCCAGAGATTTTTTCAATCTGTCCGATGGAATACTGAGCCACTATTTGTCCTGCTGGTTGCGTTCTTCTTCTCTTTTCTTCCAGTCTGTGCGGCTTGCCTTCATTTCAATCTGAACAGGAATCTGGTCAAAGCCCAAGTCTTCGCGGATTCTGTTCTTGAGGTATGAAACATAGGTCAATGGAACATTGTCAGGACGAGTTGCAAAGATGAGGAAGTTTACAGGGTTCACGCTTGTCTGAGTAATGTAGCGGATCTTGAAGTGGATGGCCTTTGTTGCTGGAGGCGGATAGTTTGCAAGCCAGTCCCTGAGGGCCATGTTGATTGCTGCAGTATCCACCTTGCGTGTAAGCTGGCTGTAGATTTCAAGTGCAGTGTTCATCAGGTTCTTGAGGCCGTCATGATTTTTTGCACTCATTGTAACTATTGGAGCCCAGTTCATCTGACCGAACATTGTCTGGATCCAGTCCTTTGTTTCGCGGATTGCCTTGTTGCTCTGGTCTTCAAGAAGATCCCATTTGTTAAGGATGAAGATAACGCCGCGTCCCCTTTCAAAGGCAAGGGCCGTGATTTTCTTGTCCTGTTCGGCAAGTCCTTCCTTTGCATCGATCATGATGAAGGCAATGTCACATTCGTCCAGGGTCTTGATGGCACGGTTAACAGAATAGTATTCGACATTTTCTGTAACCTTCTTCTTGCGCCTGATTCCAGCTGTATCAAGAATCTGAATGTCGCGGCCATTGTAGCGGAAACTTCCTTCAACAACATCGCGGGTAGTTCCTGCATAGTCTGAAACAATGGAAGCTTCTGTATGAGTAAGGGCATTGCTCAATGTTGATTTTCCAACATTTGGTTTTCCGAGGATTGCAATACGGATTGGGCGGTCTTCGTCTTCGCCTTCAGTTACATTGCTAAAGTCCAAACCTTCAACCATTTTTTTCTGGAGGGCTGTAAGTCCGTCGCCGTGGCTTGCAGAAATCAATGAGATTTCCTTGAAGCCAAACTGCATGTAGTTGTAAGCAAGGTGTTCGTTTCTACCGCCTTCAGTTTTATTTACGGCTGCAATGAGTTTTTCCGAGTATGGGCGGAGGCGCTGAATGAGTTCTTCGTCTTCGCCAGTGATTTCTGTTGCATCAAGAAGGAGAAGGATTCTGTCCGCCTTGTCGATCATCTCTACTGTCTTTTCAACTACGAGATCATCCATTTCGCTTTCACGGCTCTTAAGATCACGGGTAAGTTTGTATCCGCCTGTGTCCATAAGGTGAACTGGTTTTCCGTCAAGGAAGCAGGTTCCTTCAACAGGGTCACGGGTAACACCTGGAGTTGGATCTGTGATTGCGCGCTTTGTATGTGTGAGGGCATTGAAGAGTGTAGACTTTCCAACATTTGGACGGCCTGCAATTACAATGAGGGGCAGGTTGTTGTAAACCTTGTCTGGATAGAATTTGTCTGTATGAGATTTTCTCTGGCTTCTGATTTCGTCATCGACCTTTGCTTTTTTTTCTACCTTTTCTTCCTGAGGCTGTTCAACGATTTCTTCTGTTTCTACAACAGCCTGTACCGGCTTTGGCTTTGAAAAATCCGGCTTTGCTTTCTTCTGCTTTTTCATGTTTTTCCTTTTGCTGACTTTAGCTTTCCTATGCTGTTACTGAACCGAACGGTTTGAAAGGTTTTCAAGTTCAGAAATCGAGAAGTGAGAAAGTGTTTCCTTTATGACAGGGATGTGGGATGGAGCCATGCTGAGGCTTCTGATTCCCATACCCGTAAGGATGATGGCACTTTCCTTGCTTCCTGCCATTTCTCCGCAAACTGAAAGTGGAAGGTTGAATTTATTTGCGTTGAAAATTGTGCTCTTGATCATTCTTAAAACTGCAAGGCTGAATTCGTTGTAGAGGGGATTTACTGCCTTGTTTTCACGGTCTATTCCAAGAATGTACTGGGTAAGGTCGTTTGTACCAAGAGAGAAGAATTTAGCATGAGGTGCAAGAACATCTGCACAGATTGCGGCTGCCGCAGTTTCAATCATGATTCCGATTGGTACATCAGGATTAAATGGAATGCCGTCTTCTTCAAGTGATGAGCGGATGCCTCTAGCAATGCCAAGGGCTGTTTCAACCTGGCTTACATCTGTAATGAGTGGAAGAAGGATTCTAAGGTTCCCGTAAATGCTTGCTCGGTAAAGGGCCCTGAGCTGAGTTCTGAAAACTGCAGGGCAGTAAAGGGACATGCGGATTGCACGGAGACCCATGAGTGGATTCTTTTCCATTACATTTGGGAATTCTGCTGAATCAACTATTTTGTCTCCACCAACATCAAGGGTTCTGATGGTTACAGGCTTTCCGTCCATTGCTTCAAGAACTTTCTTGTATGCCTGGAACTGGGCTTCTTCGCTCATGGAATTCGAATAGGCACCTGTTTCCTTGCTTGTCTTCTGGGCTGCATCCATAAAAAGGAATTCAGTTCTGAAAAGACCGATTCCATCGGCACCGTTTTCAAGGGCAGTGAATGCTTCTTCCGGAGTACCGATGTTTGCATAGAGCTTGATTTCAGTTCCGTCTTCAGTTGTACATGGAACATCCCTGTATTTTTTAAGCTGTTCCCTGTATTTCTGCTCTGCAAGGATTTTTGTATTTGTGCTTGTGATTGTGGCAATATCAGGCTGAACTATTACTTCGCCGATGTTTCCGTCAACGATTACTGTGTCGCCCTGAGTTGCAATGTGGGCTGCGTTGTCGATGGCAACTACAACCGGGATGCCATAGCTTTTTGCAAGAATTGCAACATGGCAGGCGCTGCTTCCTTCTGTAAGGGCAAGACCTGCAATCTTTCTCTTGCTGAGAATTATGGTGTCGCTTGTCTTCATTGTTCTTCCGATGATGACCGAATCATCCGGAATTTGTTCAATGTCAAAGCTGTGATAGTCAAGAAGAACATCGATTACGCGGTTAAATACATCTTCAATGTCCTGTGCGCGTTCTGCAAGATATTCGTTTCCACTGTTTCGGAGCATATCTGCATAGTCTGCAACCTTAAGGTTGATTGAAAATTCTATGTTGAAAAGTTCCTTGTCCATGTAGGCCTTGAGTTCAGTAATGAACACAGGGTCCTGAATCATCATAAGGTAGGTTTCAAGAACATCGTGCTGGTCCTTGCTGATTTTTTCATCTGCAATGTGAAGGTTCAATTCATTCTGAACATCCCTGCATGCATCTGTAAATCTTTTCCATTCAGGTGCAACTTCATCTTGAGAAATCTTGCGTTTTGGGATGATACGATCCTGTTCTTCAGGAAGAATAAAAGCTTTTCCGAGGCCAATACCAGGGGCCGCTGGTGAACCAAGTACAACGTTCATTCCGTTATAATAGTAGGAATTAAGAAAAATTACAATTAAGGGGCGAATTCAGGTCAAAATCTCCATTTTCTACCTAAACTTTTGTCTTCCCGTTCAGGATGTTCTGGTAATCTTCGTAATTCTTTTTAAGAAGGGTAGGAATATCCAGTCCGTAAGGGCACTTTTTCCTGCAGGCTCCGCATCCAGTGCAGTTTGGAATCTTCTTGAATTCGTTCTGCCAGAATTCGCTTAGCCAGGTTGCGCTTGGGGAGCGTCGTATAAGCTGAATCATTCTTGCACAGTTGTTGATTGTAATTTCCTGCGGACAAGGCATGCAGTATCCGCATCCACGGCAGAAATCAGTGCCAAAGGATTTTTTATCGTTGGTGACAAAAGCTTCCATTTCCTTGTCATAGACAGGAGAATTGTTCATAAAGGAAAGCCATTCTTCCAGTTCCTTCATGTGCTGGATTCCCCAAATCGGGAGAACATTGTCATACTGGGTCATGAAAGTGTAGGCAGCCTTTGAATTTGTAATCAGTCCGCCTGCAAGTCCTTTCATGGCAATGAATCCAACGTTTTTTTCACGGCAAAGATTTACAAGGTCGACTTCTCTCTTGCTTGAAAGATAGCTGAATGGGAACTGAAGGGTTTCGTACAATCCTGATTCAACACATTCTTCTGCTATGCCGATTTTGTGGGCTGTAACACCGATGTGCCTGATCATTCCCTGGCGCTTGAAATCTTCAAGGACTTCATACATTCCTGTTCCGTCACCCGGCTTGTAGCATTGGTCTACGCAGTGGAACTGGTAAATATCAACATGGTCCGTCTTGAGATTTTTTAATGAGGTTTCCAGTTGTGCCTTAACATCGTCAGGATTTTTGGCCATGGTTTTTGTTGCAATGTGGATTTTGTCCCGGACATGGCAGAGGGCAAGCCCCATTTTTTCTTCGCTGTCAGAATAGGCTCTGGCCGTATCAAAAAATGTCATGCCGCCTTCATAGGCCCTCTGGAGAATCTTAATTGCAGTGTCAAAATCATCGCGCTGAATTGGAAGGGCACCAAAAGCATTCTGTGGTGATGTGATTCCTGTTGATCCTAAAGTAACTGTTTTCATTTTTTCCTCAAATGCAATTATATCATAAAAAAAGCCCCCGATGTTGATATGTACCCATAATTCTGGACACATATTATGAACTAGGCGGAACGAATGGA
>JAUNCR010000032.1:6876-24488 GCA_030526505.1 Spirochaetales bacterium | reverse complement strand
CTGTTTGAATGAAGGAAGAATGCAGCAAGAGAAATTATAAATGAACCTACAATAATTCCCAGAAAAGCCTGGAAAACCCTGTTGTTTTTTAGTTCCGTCTTCATTTTTCTTTTATTTGCCCGTAAACCCTCTTGAACGCTCAAAATGGGTCACGAAAGCCTGCAATCCATTATATATTCCAAAAGATAACTTCTGCAAGTACTTGTCATCGTGCAAAAGCACCGCTTCCTTCTTGTTTGTAAGGAATCCAAGCTCTATGAGGACGCTAGGCATGTTGGAATTCTTGCATACATACCATTCTTCAGCCTTAATGCCGCGGGAATTGGTCTGAGAGCCTACCTGAGCCGTAATTCCGTCAAGGATGAACTTGGCTATGAGGATTGATTCGGTTGTATATTCTTCTTCCATCATGCTGTTGAGGATAGGAAGAAGGCTTTTTTCTTCCCCTGCACTCTTGGCATTCAAAACCTGTCGCCTGTAACCCGGAGAAAGATACCATACTTCATATCCGGAGGCAGATTCATTGAAATTTGAATTTACATGAACCGAGATGAAAAGAATCGCCTCATTATCCTTGAGCCTTACGCTGTTGGCAATTTCCGTACGCTGGTTGAGGGAAAGGTATACATCCTTGCTGCGGGTCATGAGGATCTGCTTGTCCGGATAGGCCTTTTTAAGGTAATCACGGAGCTTGAGCCCAACATTGAGGTTTATGTCTTTTTCCGTAAGGGTAACGCTCTTTCCGTTGATTTTGTGAACCTTGCTGGTTCCAGGATCTTTTCCGCCGTGCCCCGGGTCAATGAGGATTGCCCCGATTCTATACGGATTGTCATTGCTTTCGGTCTTGAAGAAATTCTCTGCATTTTTAAGGAAAGAAGCATTTGAAACCAGCTTTCCGTTTTCAAGGACCGGTGCCTTTTCATTGAGGACAGTCTTATAATCCTGAAGTACAAAATCATCCCCCGCGTGGAAGGATATTCTGTGGCCGTTCTTTTCAATCAGTCCGCTGGAAGTAAGCGGATCCCAGTAAAAGGTCATGCCGGCTTTCTGGGCGCTTGCAAGGAAATCAGAAGCACTTGCATTCTCTGAAAATACATGTGAGGAAACCAGTAATGCCGTTAAAATGGTAAAAATCAGTCTTTTCATTTTTCTATTCCGCGCTGTCTGCGTAGTATAATATAGCCTGCATCCATTGCCTTGTGGGTTGGGCAAAGTTCGTCAAACATCCTTAGGGTCTGCTGGATGGACCTGTAGTTCCAGTCCTTAAGATTTTTTTCCATAAGGCAGGCCGGAATGAATCCAGACACCTTTTCGTCGGCCTTGATGCAGCTGCAGTCCTTGATTTCCTTTTCAAAGGCAGCATATTCATCAGCAGAAAAAGCATAGGCACTGTAAGGAAATCCCTTTTCATAGGGAAGTTCAACACCGGAAAGGAAGTCTTCCGTCGCCTTATTGCCAGTTTCAAGGCGAAGAACAATTTGAGAAACTGCAGATTCAGCACCCCAAAGGGAAAGTTCCCTTTTTTCGGACAGGGTGATTACATTCCCGCATTTTTCAACATTATTGCGAGGGAAATCTACGACAGACCCTTCCTTTACGCGGAAGAAAAGGTTCTTTATGTATGGGCTTGCAATGGCATTGTCCTGACCGTAGATTGCCTTTATTTTTCCAGGAACGGAGATGAATGCCCTTTCATGACTGTATTTTACCGACGGAACTTCTGGAGTCCTTGTGCTTTCTGGAGCCTGCCCCAAGGCTATCTTCATGGCTTCCTTCGTAAGGTTTACATCTGAAGAATAAGGGAAAGTCCAGCCGGACATGTATCCGCCGGAAAGACGGCCTGCAATTTCACCGATCATAGGTCCTTTTTCAGTATACTTTATGTCGCCTTTTGCAACACCCGCAGTAAGTCCAAGGGCGTGAACTGCCTTTGTAAAGCATTCCACCAGCTCAGACTTCACTTTTGGAGAAACTTCCGATGGCATTGTATGACCAAGCTCGATGAAATACGGTTCAAAATAGATGTGGCGGTCTGCAAATCCGGTGATGGTGACATTGCCGTTGCAGACAAGGGCGTCGATGGAAAATTCAGGGCCTGCCATGTAGTCTTCAACAATGGCCTTCCCGGTCCTTGAATAGCCAATGGCTTCCTTAAGTGCCGGAATAAATTCCTCACGATTACGAACAAGACGGCATCCGCGGGCCCCCATATTGTCTACGGGCTTCACTACCTTTGGGAAAGAAATTTCAGCGGCATTACCCTTTTCCATATTTGAAAGATATTCGCTGTCGGCTTCAAAAAAATCCGGAGATGGTATTCCATGTTTTGCAAAGCACTGCCTCATGCGCACCTTGTTGCTGGCATTGAGGGCTGCTTCGAAAGTATGTGAAGGAAGGCCGCATTTTTCCGCTGCATAGGAAACGCTTGCACTGAAGTCTGTCCCCGCTGTAAATATTGCTGCAAGACTGTCTTTAATGGAAAGAGCCAGTTCTGCTATGGCTTCCCTATCCTTAAGGTCTACTTTTTCAAAACGGTCTGCAAACGGAACGCAAACTGCCTTAGGATTTGCATCAATTACGAGAGTCTTGTATCCAAGTTCTTTAGCTGCTTCAATCGAAGGACGCTGCATAAGGCCTGCGCCCAATATAAGAATAAATTTTTCACCCATTGCATTTTATTTTCGGCAGAAAAAAGTTCCACCTTAACATATGGGGAAACTACTTTTTCCTGCAGTAAATCTCGAAGGTGTCGCCAAGCTTGAAGAGCCTGCTGTAGGAGGCAAGAAGCTTGAACCTTAGGGAACCAGGTTTAAGCCCCTTTCTTTTTGACACAGGAAAGCGTTCCGGATGGATGCCTGTTGAGGTTATGCGCACTACTTCAAAACCATACCTTGCAAGAATGCCCTTTACCCGGTTCAGTTCCCAGATGGAGAAATGGTCCGAAGGGCTCTGTTCAAAGAAAGTCTTTGTGTTGAATCTTGCGCTTACGCCGGAACCTGAAGGTGTGCTGAAAGCAAAAACTCCGTCAGTCTTAACCAGTTCGGAAACCTTTTTCAGAACTGCATCAAGATTTTGAAAATGTTCTATTACATACCACATGGTGACGGCATCGAATCTTTCAACGCCGAATTCACTTTCAAAGTTTCCTTCCGGGAAAGCCGTACAGACTGCAGGGAATTTCAAATCCTTCTGAACATAATCCACTGCATCCTGGGAAATGTCGGCACCAAACACCTGCCACCCCGAATCATTTGCAGCGGAAAGGAAAGGCCCCATGGCGCAACCGATGTCAAGAACAGAAGGAGTTACGGATTTTCCAATTCTGCGGCCTGTATGCCTGTAAAGGTAATCTATCTGGCCAATGCGGCGAACGCACTGGGATTTTATCGAATCAAAATCATCAAGGTAAGTTTTTCCGTACTGCTTTTCATAGTCCTCAAAGAAATATGCCCGGTTATATTCCGTCTGCTTTTCCTTTACTGTCCAGCCGATGTAAATCATTCCGCAGTCATTGCAGCGGCGGAAGGTTCTTTCAGGAATGCGGGCCACCACCCTGTTTTTTGATACATCGCTTTTCTGGCAAACGGGGCACATAAAATGATTTCCGCTCGAAAGTCTTGCAGTGAATTCAGCAAGGTTTTCAGTATTTTCCACCTGTTCTTCCATATATAGACTATCTTTGTTCTCCAAAAGTTCCTTCATTCTTGTTCCGGTAATCTGAGAAGGTGCAAGGCACTTGAACCCATAGCTTTCCGAAAGTTCAATGTGAAGAGGTGTTGTTCCAAGGAGAATTACAGCACAGTTTGCCGACGCGGCTTCAAAAGCTGTAAATCCGTAATGGGTAACAACAAGGTCATAATTAAAAAGTTTTTCCTTAAGGTTTTCTACAGGAAGACTGAACTTTACGAATTTCCTTAAATGCTCGGGAAGTTTCTTTTCAAGCCTTTCCTGCTCCGTTTCTTTAGGAACAATAGCAGTCACATAAACTTCATTCTGTGCAAGTGCTATGACGGCTGGCATGGTAAGGTTGGAAGGATCTTCCCCACCAAGAACCACAAGGGCATTTCTCAAGGCAGTAGATTTCTGTTCAACACTGCGCTTCTTTTCAGGACGGGGAATAAGGTGCGGAGCAGAAACATTTACAACCCTGCTGTGATTTGCAGAAGGAAGTACATCAAGGACATAGTCTGCATAATCGTTGTCTTCATTTCCTTCATCCAAAGCGATTACGGTTGCCTTTGACGAAAGTTTTGCAGCCATGGCGGCATCAGTTTTAAATAAATCTGTAATGACTACAGAATAATATGAAAGTTCATCAAGGATTTCTACAACATGATATTTTTCAAGCCCGTTGTCTTCCGCTGATTTTATAAGGTCTTCCAGCTGCGGCAAATCTGCATCAGCCGGTATGTATAAATCCCATTTGTTTTCCGCCGCAAGTGAAAGGCATCTTCTCAAGTGGCCTGTCCCCTGACCTTTTTTAACGGAAGGAACAAGAAGCACGGGATTTTTTACTGCAGGAATTTCAAGGGCCTTAAGGATAACTTCTGTTGTATAAGGTTCCACAACAGGTTCCTGACCGGAAATTTCCTCTACAATTTCAAGGGCCTTGTGATAGTCTTCCTTCGTATCAATGGTCGTCCTGTATTCAGGATGGTTGTATTTTGCAGGCGCCTTAATGAAATCGCATTTGTATCTGTCGGTATGATTGTAAAGGGCCGGCCCAACATGTTCATGATCATAAGGGTCTTCTGTTTCTTCTGCCGCTTTCAAAAGTGAATGGGCATTGAACATTTCAACACCGGACCCATGAGGAAGCCCTGAATATGTAAGGTAATCGGCAGGATCAGTTTCCTCCCGGTCAAAATATTCTTCAACCATTTCCTGTGCAGCTTCATAGAACAGGAACGGATTGTCCGCAGTTGCACGGACTACTACATCAGCCTTTGAAAGCTTTATTACATTGCAGAAACGGTCAAGAACATCTTCTAGGGAACCTGCATAGAAATCCCAGCCGCATTTTTTTGCAACCGGTTCAAGGGCTTCCCTGCTTGCTTCATCAACTGCAAGATAATATTTGCTTGCCTTGATTTTTTTCATGGAAGCCAGAGTCCATTCAAGGACAGTTTTTCCACCAAGAGGCATGAGCGCCTTGCCTGGAAGTCTTGTAGAGGACATTCTGCACTGAACTATTACAACCACCTTTTTTTTCCCGGTGGCAATTTTCTTTATTTTGGCCGCAATGTTTTTTAGGTTCATTACTTACCCCAGTTTTCAATCAATGAAACTACATCTGTTTTAAAACGGTATTGGTTATCCGAAGTCCACCTGACTGCATCCTTGAAATGATGCCAGGATTCAACAAAACCACAGGAGTTTCCAAACTTAAATCTTAAGAAAGATGATTTAGAAATTTTTGCATGGTCGGAAACAAAAACAGGAAGTATGTTTTTAAGGTAGAACCTTAAATAGGACAATTCTACAGTTCTGTCTTCTTCCGGAACCGATTCTGAATATGACAGTTCAAGAACATTTGAAACGGAAATTTTTTCACCCCAAAGCCAGGAACGGACAAAGAGATCGAGTTTCTGCCAGTATTCGGAAGTGATTGTATAGTCGTAACCGCCAAGAAGACAGAAAGTTTCCCTTTTGTAGAAACCTGCATAATCGTAAGGATAAAGGGTAAACTGATTGTCAGTCATGGAAGTTTCTTCTTCAATATTGAACTTTCCCCTGCTTACATCAGGACAGAACACAACAGGAATTCTGTGGCCTGATTCCGAAACCAGTCTTGGAGCAACGCAAAACTGATTTTTAGAAATGAGTTTATCTGCAAGTGTTGAATTGAAGATAAAATTTTCACCGCACAGTTCTTCCTGAATGACAAGAACATAGTCTGTGGTTGCACGGGCAAAAGCAAGGTTGAGCAATTCCCCCTGAGGAACATCTTCCAATGCTACAATAAACTCAACGCTAGGAAAAAGATGAGTCAGCTGTTCTATTGAATGCTGTTCGCTCTTCTGGCTTACTGAAATTACCTTTGCAAATCCCTTTCTAAGAAGGTTTTCGATTGCAACCTGCCTGTAATGCCTGCCGTTTCTGCTTAAGACAATGCAGGTAACAGAAGGAATGAGGACCTTTAGATTTTCATCTGTTCCGCCAAAAACAGTATATGAAACTTTATGTTCGTTAAAAATTGAAGGTATAGTATTCATCGCAGTCCCCGCACTTTTCGCCATACTCGCCCTTAAGGTGTTTTTCTACAGTAGCAAGAGTCTTGCTCCAGATTTCTTCAAGTCCTTCAACAAAAGCATTTCCGATGGTAGATGCAAAGGCAAACTGCCTGCACAAAGGAACATCACCATTGGCAAGAACAGTCATATCCCTTTTAAGATGCCAGCAGACATTTCTTTCAAGTGGCGAAAGGTCTGCAGGTTTTCTTGCTGGCAAACATTTGCAGCAATCGTCGTATTTCTGAACTATAAGTTTTCCCTTTGAAGGAGAATTGGAATCATGCCAGTAGCGGTAGAATGCTTCCAGTTCATCTTCATTTTCATTCATCCTTGTAAACTGAGGATATACATTTCCAGGGAACAAAGGTTCAAGTATTGAAATTGAAGAAACTGCTTTTTCAAAGGAACCGTTTCTTACGATTTTCGAATACATGCCTGCACTTGCAGCGTCAACCGAAACGATCCAGATTACCCTGCTGCTTGAAATTGACGATATTTTTTCTGCCAGCTCCTTTGTTACAAGATTTCCGTCTGTTTCAATAAGAACCGAAAGTTTTTCATGCTTAAGCACATCTGCTGCATAGGCTTCTATGTTTTTTACCAAAAGCGGTTCACCAAAGGCAGAAAGCCCTACTACACCGTCATCAGAAAATGCTGCAATCTTTGAAACAACCTTACTGAAGTTTTCAAGGGACATGTCAGTTTCCCCTGGATTTTCATGAGGCAGATAAATCGGAAGGGAATTGTATTTTGATGAAACCTGAATGTTGTAGAAGGCAGGCAAAGTCTGCTGGATGACTGCACTTGATTCTGCAAGATCAGAAAGAGCCACAGCCTGGAAAGCAACATTATCCTTTAAAGCCTTTTCATAAAGGCGCTGGCAGGCAAGTGCATTTCTTTTTGTCCCGCAAGAAAAATCAAAGCGGAGCATCCTGTAGTCTTTTGGAGCAAGAACCGCTTCAACTTCAAAGGAATTGATGTCTTTTTTAAGCAGGTTGAAAATGCATTCATTGCTTATTTCAGACTTGCCCTCTTCCTGATATTTTTCGTTTATAAGCGAAAGAAGAATGTTCAAAGTGCCAGAATGAATGACTTCAGGAGCAAATCCGTACGGATATCCGTCGGCGAAGGTATATTCCGCAATGTATTTTTCATGACATTCAAGGATTTCTTTTGTAAGATTTGAATCCAGGAAAGGCCTGTCTGCAGAAGAATAGATTGCATTTACAGACTTTGCAGCCGCCATCCCCTTTGCCATCTCGCCAACAAGGTCACCGCAGCTCCATTTTTCCTTAGCAAGGATTTTTACATCCTTAGCACCGGCACTTTCAAGTTCTGCCTTCACGCTGTTTTCTGTGGCATTTGATGCAAAAACAGTAATGCCAGCACAATCTTCTATATTAGAAGCCCATTTAAGAGAGCGACCAAATGCTGATTCCCCGGAAAATACTCTATCGAAAGCGCAAGTTTTATCGTTTCCTGCGTATAAAAAAACAAAATTCTTCATCGCTTCATTATCGGAATTCCCTTGTCTAAATTAAATGGAATGTTTACAATCCAAAAAATATGGAAGAAATGTTCCCGGAAAAAAAAGACAACAGCCTTACAGTTACCCAGCTGACGAACCTCATCAAAACCATGCTGGAAAATTCATTTCAGAACATTTTGTTAAAAGGTGAAATATCAAATTTCAAGCCTAGCAGCGCTGGACACCTTTATTTTTCGCTTAAAGATGCTGATGCCCAGATAAGTGCCGTTATGTTCCGAGGAAATGCGGCAGGACTCAGTTTTCAGCCTAAAGACGGCACAATGGTTCAGGTCCGGGGTAAAATAAGCGTTTATGCGCCAAGGGGAAACTATCAGCTCATAATCACTTCAATGGAAAAAGCCGGAACCGGCAACATTATGGAAATGATAGAACAAAGGAAGCGAAAACTTGCAGCAGAAGGACTTTTTGACAGTGCAAGAAAACGCCCCCTTCCATATTTTCCAAAGACCGTTGGAATCGTAACCAGCCCGGGTGGTGCAGCCCTCAGGGACATTCTGAACATAAGGAAAAGAAGAAACGACAAGGTTGAAATAATTGTCCTGCCATCCCTTGTTCAGGGAGATACTGCAGCGCCAACCATAGTAAACATGATAGAAATTGCAAACAGGCACAAGCTTTGCGATGTCCTTATAGTAGGTCGCGGTGGAGGAAGCCTTGAAGACCTGTTGCCTTTCAGTGAAGAAGGCGTAGTCCGTGCCATTGCAGCCTCAGAGATTCCGGTGGTTTCTGCAGTGGGTCACGAAATCGACTGGGCACTAAGCGATTTTGCCGCAGATTGCAGAGCCCCTACTCCAAGCGCCGCAGCGGAAATTGTAATTCCTGAAAAGGCGGCAATTCTTAATGAAATAGAAACCTGTAAGACTAACCTCTACGGATCCATTTCAGAAAGAACAAAAAGGCTTAGGCTTCTGCTTAAATCCTTTAACCCTGAAAACATGCATACCAGATTAATGAACATTGAGCAGCGGCTGTCAGAAAGGTTTGACCGTGCCTTTGATTCAATGAAATCTTCCATGGAAGATCTTATAAGGGAAAAAAGAAGAACCGTTGAACACAGCAGGGAAATACTTGAAAACTGCAATCCACAGTCAATATTCGACAGGGGATATTCAATGGTAACGGACAGTGAAGGAAACATTATCCGTGATGCAGGAAAACTGAATGCCGGTGACCAGATAAAAATCAGGCCAGCAAAGGGCGAAATAACAGCAACAGTAAACTGAAAACAACAATGAGGTGGATACATGACAAACTTTGAAGAAAAACTTGAAAAACTCGAAAAGCTTTCGGAAAACATCAAGCAGAGCGACATCAGTCTTGAAGATGCCCTCAAGAATTTTGAAGAGGGAATCAAGCTTGCAAAGACCCTTGAAAAAGAACTTGATAAAATGGAAAGCAAGATCCAGATCCTCATGAATGGCGGCGAAACAAAAGAAGACAAGCCAGAACTTGGACTTTTTAACGAAACAACAGAAATAACAGGAACCCGTTCATAAAATGGCAGAACAGAAAAGAGTCCGCCTGCTGGATGCCGAAGTTGCAAGAAAAATTGCAGCCGGTGAAGTAATTGACCGTCCAAACGCCATTATTCGCGAACTCATGGACAACGCAGTTGATTCAGGCGCAACAAAAATTGATGTTGAAATTGAAGGCGGCGGCATCGAGAAAATCCGTGTTGTAGATAACGGATGCGGCATGTCAAAAGAAGACCTGATGCAATGCGCAAGACCTCACGCAACAAGCAAGATTTCAACTGAAACAGATTTGCTTCACCTTTCAACCCTGGGTTTCCGTGGGGAAGCCCTTTCTTCAATGGCAGCAGTAAGCCGTCTTGAAATCATCAGCGGCGGAAACAAAATGAATGCTTCAATTACGGAAGACCATTTGATTACCCCTACCTCAAAAACAGAAGGAACCATCGTTCAGACTAGAGGACTCTTTGAAAACTTCCCTGCCCGCCGTCAGTTTTTGAAAAGACCGGCAAGCGAAGGAATAATGTGCAGGGGAACTTTTGAAGAAAAGGTTCTTCCCCGTCCGGACATCGCCTTTACCTTTACCAGCGATGGAGAAGAAAAACTTAACCTGCCTGCAGGACAGACTCTTAAAGAAAGGTTCGTTCAGGTTAACCAGTACTTTGAAAATGAAGAACTCTTCTATGAAATAAAGGCAGAAAAACCCAGCGATAAGTTTTCCTTCACCCTCATAATCGGAGAACCTTCCGTAACAAGATCAAGCAGAAAAGACATTTCCATTTATGTTAACGGAAGAAAGATTCAGGAATACTCCCTTGTTCAGGCCATCGTCTACGGAACCCAGGGATACTTCCCGAACGGAACATTCCCGGTTGCCTGCCTCTTTGTTCAGATGGATTCGTCTCTGGTAGACTTTAACATTCACCCTGCAAAAAGAGAAGCAAGGTTCAAGGACATAAATGCCCTTCACCATGAAGTAAGCACAACAACAAGAAACTTCTTCAAGCAGTACACCGTAAAAACAATGCTTGAGGAAAATGAAACTTCTGCAACGGACAACAGTTCCATTGCACAGCTTGCCTTCAACACGGATTTTTCCGAGACTAACAAAATCAGTGCCTTTGAAACTCCGGACCTTTACTTTGAAGAAAAGCATTCTGTGGTTTCAAAATACACAGTCAAAAATCCTGCGGACACTTCGGTTTCCTACAGCGATGTAAAAAGATCCTCCGGAAGTTTTTCTTCCTCTGCTCCAGCCGGGAACAGGTCGAAGTTTTTTGGAGGTCCAGCAACATCTCCTAAGGAACCCCAAGACAGCTTCATGACAGAAGTTTCGTACAAGCCTAATTTCATTCCCGACAATTTTGCAAAAGCAAATGCTGAAGACGAAAACGACGGCTTTCATTTTGTCGGCTGCACCATGGGAACTTTCCTCATTGCAGAAAAGAATGGAATCCTTTACATCATAGACCAGCATGCAGCCCATGAAAGAATGCTTTATGACCGTCTCATGGCAGAAGCTAAGGAGAAGCAGAACCTTCTTGTTCCATATGTAGTTCAAACTGACAGTGATGCCGACGACAATTACATAGAAGCCATAAAAGACAAGCTGAAGGAAACAGGCTTTGAATGCAAAAACTGCGGCAACGGCAGATGGGAATTCACAACTGTCCCTGCAAGATGGAAAGGAAAGGAAGAAGACCTTAAAAAGGATGTCCTTGACCGAAGGGTAAATCCTGCAGACATAATGAACAGCGTGATTGCATCTACAGCCTGCCGAACAGCTGTTATGGACGGAACAGTTCTTGACAACCAGACCGCCGCAGAAATTGCAAGGGGAGCGCTGGAACTGCCAGACCCACACTGCCCTCACGGAAGGCCAGTATTTACAACGATAACAAGGGCACAGCTTTTTGGCCTTGTAAAAAGAACATAAAAAAAGGCAGTCACTGAAAAACCAGTGGCTGCCTTTTCTATTTTAGGATTTACTAGTAACCCAATTCAGTCAACATTTGTTCAACTTTTTCAGGTTTGTAATTAGGTGCGCTAACCTTAAGCTTTGCAAGACACTTTGCAGCTGTTTCAGAATCACCCTTTTCGTATGCAATGTTTGCAAGTTCAAAAAGATGATCGCTGTTGGAAGGTTCCTTTGCAATAAGTTCCTGATACAGGGCCTTTGAATTAGGATAATCCTTGCTTGCAGCATAACTTCTTGCCAGGTTCTGCTTTACAGTCAAATCATTTGGCTTGACCTTAAGTGCGTTCTTGTAGTGTTCAACGGATTTCTGATAGTTGGAAATCTTTCTGTATGCACTGCCAAGGTTATTGTTTACTTCAAAATTATCCTTTTCCACATTGTAGGCGTTTGTAAGGGCAATGATTGCATCAGTATCCCTGTTCTGCTTCAAGTAAATTGCACCGAGGTTTGTATTTGCCTTAACATGCTTTGAATCCAGCATAAGAACTTCATTATACAGCCTTACAGCCTCGTCATCCCTACCCTTATCCTGCATCTGCAGTGCATAGTTGTAAACGATGTTAGCCTTAACGCTAGGATCAGTCTTTTCCCTTGCGTCATAAGCTTTGACCGCATAATCAAAGGCTTCGTCCTTCTTGTTCTGATCATAAAGAACAGTAGAAAGATTATAGTAAGTAAGGGCGTTCTTATCCTTTGTTGCATCAGGACACTGAAGGGCTTTCTTAAAGTAATTTTCCGCCTGGGCATTATCCTTCTTTTCTATGCAGCAAGATCCAAGTTCCTGGTAGATTTGAGAACGCTTTGAATTGAGTGCAAGTGCCTTTGAGAAAGCATCCATTGCGGCATCGTATTTCTTCATATCCTTAAGAACATGGCCCTGTCCAATGTAGGCATTTTCATAAGAAGGATTTACTTCAGTTGCCTTTTTGTAAAAGTTAAGTGCATCATTGCTCTTCTTCAACTGCTCGCTTACATAACCTGAATTGTAAAAGGCCGGAGCAAATTTGTCGTTGAGGTTAATGCAGTTCTGGAATGCAACAAGAGATTCATTGTATTTCTTCTGCATGGCAAGAATGCGGCCAAGCTGATAGTAATACATGAAGTTTGTCGGATTCTTTGCAATTGCTTCATTAAGGAGTCTTTCTGCCTCACTGAAATTCCTTCTGTTGAGGGCATCAATTCCCGCAATGTAAAGGGTGTCAGGATCAGAAGAAGACAACTTAAGGGCATTTCTTGCTTTTTCGCCAGCCAAACCTTCAAGCTTTTTCTTGTCTGCACCCTCAGCTTTTTCAGAGGCCTCATAAAGTGCCTTTGCAATTTCATCCAGTTTCTGGGCTGAATATTTAGGATCGTTGGCAGGAAGCTTAGATTCTGCATTTGCAAATTCCCTGGCAGCCCCATCAATGTCTCCCTGAGCAAGAAGTTTCTTTCCCCTTGCAATTGATTCTTCAATTTCCTTTTTCAACTGGGAATCTGCATTTTTTGCAGCTTCTTCCTGAAGGCGTTTTTCCTCAGCTGCTTTTTTTGCAGCGGCTTCTTCCTTTGCCTTTCTGTCAGCTTCGGCTTTCTTTGCGGCTTCTTCCTGAAGGCGCTTTTCTTCAGCTGCTTTTTTAGCGGCTTCTTCCTTTGCTTTCTTTTCAGCAGCAGCTTTCAAGGCAGCTTCCTGCTTTGCCTTCTTTTCTTCGGCAGCTTTTCTTGCGGCTTCTTCCTTGCGAACTTTTTCTTCCTGCTCTCTTCTAATCTGTTCAACAAGTCTTTCTTCTTCCGCCTTCTTTTCAGCAGCTTCCCTTGCTATTCTTTCCTGCTGCTGACGGCGTGCAACTTCTTCCTTTGAAAGGACTGGATTGCCATTTTCATCATATCCAAGAACCCCAAGGTCAACTCCATTTTTCTTTGCCTTGCTTACGGCATCTTTCTTAAGGTTGGAGATTTTTTCCCTGAGTTTTTTGCTTTCCTCATCATTCCCTTCCGGATTGATTGAATTAAGAAGAGTAAGGGCTTCGTCATAACGGCCTTCCCTAATGAGCCTTTCAGCAAGCTTTGCTTTGTCTGCATCAGAAAGATTTTCGTTGGCAGAAAGAATGTCATTCTGCTTGTGAAGCCGTTCTGCCCTTTCCTTAAAGGCCTTTGCTTCCGGACTTCTGTCGTCGATTTTTCCAATCTGATCAAGAATAGAAGCGGCAGCATCATAATTGCCTTCCTTCATCAATCTTTCAACAGTATCAAGAACTTCATCACCGCGACCATCAGCAATGGCCTTTTTTACGGCAGCCTTCTTAAGGGAATCTATTTCTTTCCTAAGTTTCTTTGATTCAGGATCATCTCCGGAAACCTTTGCAGCACTGAGAAGTTCCAGAGCCCCGGAATAATCACCGTCATCAATCATCTGTCTTGCACTCTTAAGGATATCATCAAACTTTCCGCTTTCAATCGCCTTCTTGACGGTTTCCTGTTTCTTTGCATTTACCTGATCTCTCAGAGCCTTTGCTTCATCGGAATTTCCGACAACATTTATCATGCCCAAAAGTTCAAGGGCAGCGGCATTGTCTCCGTTATTATTGAGGGAATCTGCTGTTCCAAAAACATCGTCAATCCTGCCTTCTGCAAGAGCCCTTTCAACGGTATCTTTTTTCAAAGCCTTGATTGAATTTCTGAAAGCCCTTGATTCAGGATCATCTCCTTCAGGCTTTACCGAACTCAGAAATCCAAGAGCGGTATTATAGTCTCCGTCAGAAATCATCTGTTTTGCCTTAGCAAGGATTTCTTCCTGTCTTCCGTCTGCAAATGCTTTTTCAACGGCTTCTTTCTTTAAGTCGGACAACCTGTTCCTCAAGGCATCGGCTTCCTCACCTTCGCCAGTTATTTCCATGTAGGAAAGCAATTCAAGGGCTTCAACACTGTTTCCCCTTTCATTCATGGCGGCAATGGCATCAAGAAGTTCATTTCCCCTTCCATTTTCAAGAGCCTTTTTTACGGCTTCTTTTTTGAGGGAATAAATCTGATTCCTCATCATTCTTGCTTCCGTGCTGTTTCCCTTAATATCCAGAAGGCTAAGGAGTTCTGCGGCAGGAATCTCTTCATCTGATTCAATGAGTTGTTTTGCAGCATCAATCACTTCCTGAGCCTTACCTTCAGCTACAGCCTTATCAACAAGGGATTTTTCCATTGCGCGAAGCTTTTCCTTAAGGGCCCTTGCATTTTCGTCATCGGAAGCAAGGTCCGTTCCAATGGCAATGAGTTTAAGGGCATCACCATATTTTCCCTTTGATTCAAGTTCCGATATCTTTTTAAGGATATCATCAACCTTTCCGTCGGCAAGAGCTTTTCCATAACCGTACCTGATAAGGTCCGCAACCTTCTTTCTAAGGAGGACGGAATTTTCGTCATCACCGTTTATGTTAAGCCCTGCAAGGATTCCAAGGGCCTCACCGTATTCCCCCTGGTTAATGAGTTTTTCGCAGTAAGCAATAATGTCTTCTGGATTAGAAGAAGTAATGGCGGTTCTTCCGCTAAAGAATTTTACGCCGATTCCAATTCCCGTACCGAAGAGTGCAAGCAAAAGCAGGAGAAGAAGGAGCAGCTTTTTCTTGTCCTTCTTTTCTTCCGGCTTCTTTATTTCAGTTTCGGTTTTTCTCCGCAGGCCCGAACTCTGCATCATCTTTTCAAGGGCGCGGTAATCGTCATCGGATTTTTCTGCGGCAAACTGATTTTTTTCTTCTGCAGCCGGCTTAACCTCTACAGAAGCATTTCTTTCAACTTCAAAAACAGGAGCTCTTGAAACTTCGTTTTTTGGTTCCTGAATTACAGCAGGCTCTTCTTTTACTGCAGGCTCAACCTTTGGTGCTTCCACACCAACAGTTTTTGCAACCGAAGGCTTTTCCTTTTCCACGGCTGCAACAGGTTCTGTCGCTGCAGCAGCTTCCTTTTCAACAGGTGGTACAGCAACCGTTTTTTTAATCATTACGCCGGTTGGAGAAAGTTCAGGTTCTTTTTTTTCTTCCTCCTTTGCCGTTGCTTTTGCAGCCGCAGTTTTAGCAGCTGCCGCCTTTGTTGCCGAAGTCTTTGCAGCAGCCTTTGCAGGTTTCTTTTCTGCAGTTTCCTTTTTGTCCCCTGATGTTTTCTTTGCAGCAGTTTTTACAGCCTTTTTATTTTCTGCTGTTTCTGTCTTTGCCGAAGCAGTCTTTCTAGCAGTTCCGGCAGCCTTCTTTTCTGATTCAGCAGCGGAGGCTTTTGCTGTCTTTGAGGCAGTAGCCTTCGTCTCTTTCTTCTTTTCTTCAGCAGTAGTTTTTGCTGCCGAAGACTTTACAGAAGATTTTGCAGCTGTCTTTGAAGCCGCAGTTTTCGTAGCAGTTGCCTTAGTTGCAGCAGTCTTTGCAGGTTTCTTTTCTGCAGTTTCCTTCTTGTCCTCTGCCGTTTTCTTCGCAGCAGTTTTTTCAGTCTTTTTCTTTTCTGCTGTTTCTTTTTCTTCGCTATTCAAGTTCTGTTTCGTAGCCATAGTCTATTGTCCCCTCTGCACCGGCATTCATGTTTGAGCTTCCGGAATTCTGCAATGAAGCAGCAACATCTTCCAGAAGCTTCCTTCTTCTTGCTGCGTCTTCCTCTGCCTTTCTTGCGGCTTCAGCTGCACGCATTGCTGATTCAGCTTCCCTCTTGGCAGCCTCTTCAGCCCGTCTTTCGGCTTCCACCCTCTGGGCTTCCTGAGCCGCCTTCTGTTCTTCTATAAGTTTTCTGAGTTCCTCTCTCTGAGCTTCAAGCAATGCAGCCTGCTCTGCGAACTTTTCATTCAGCTGCTGCTGCAATGCGGCGTCAAGTTCCTTGGCTTCCTTTTCCTTTGCAGCCCTTTCAGCATCTGCAGCAATTCTTGCTTCTTCCGCTTCAAGCCTTTTCTGCTCGGCAAGGATGCGTGCCTCTTCGTCTTTAAGCCGCTGTTCTTCAGCAAGCCTGTCGTCCTCCCCTTTCTTCCATCCTTCAAGGAGGGCTATTATCTGTTCAATTTCCGGCTTCTGCCTGTCGTTAGGAGAAAGGTCCAGATAAAGCTTGTAGTCTTCAAGAGCAGCAAGGAATTTCTTCTGCTTAAGTTCCGTATTTGCCCTGTTCAATACAGGAGGCGCATAGATGCGGTTGGCGGCAATGGCAAGGGAATACCACCTTTCCGCAGTGTAATAGTCCCCCATGTCAAAGCATACATTGCCCGCATTAAAGGCAAGGACCTTTTTGTCAGTTCCAGAAACCTTCATTCCGTCGGAACAAACTTCAAGGCTTTCGTCATGCATCCCAAGCTTGTGGTATGCCAGCGCAAGGTAATTGTAGGCTTTGGGATTGCCTCCCTGGCTTATGGCATTTTTCAAAAGCGGAACCGCCTCCTCCACCTTGTTCTCCTTAAAGAGTGCTTCACCCTTCAAAAAATCGGAGGACTGGCAGAAACATATTCCACCTGAAACAAGCAGGATCAAACTGAATATTTTCTTTATCATTGTCATAATTCCTTCAATAAATTTACTATAAATTTGATATAATCTCAACATTTCAAAGCTTTTCAACGCTCATCAAGCTCCTTTTGTTGAAAAATAAACTGTTTATGATATATAATATCCTAAATAATTGTCTTCAAAAAAATTCATTCAGAGAGACAACTAAAAATATTTTTTATCGGTGGGAAGCATGGGTTCTCTTGTTTATGTAATAGTAGGAGCTTTTTTAATTGCCGTTATTGGACTTGTATCCATAATCATATTCAAAAATTTTCTTTTCCCTTCAAAACTCGATGGAGTTCCAAGACTCCTCAAGGAAGGAAAGATTCAGGCAGCACAAAGATGCACCAAGGCAATCATTTCCAAGAACCCACGCAACTATGTGGCACACTATTACCTTGGAAAGGCATACCTTATGGACAACAAGCATGAGCTTGCCTTCATGGAATTCAAGACGGTAAACCAGAATGCCCTCTTCAACGGAGAAATTCCGGAAGCCGAATTCAGAAAGAACATGGCTCAGCTTTACCGCCGCTTCAACCAGCCAACAGAAGCCCTCAAGGAATACCTTCTCCTTACAAAGCTTGAACCTAATGTTACGGACCACAGCTTCAAGGCTGCTGAACTTTACGAAGAAACCGGAAACGCAAAACTTGCCATGGGCTTCTACCAGAAGACAATCCTCAGCGACCGAAAGAATGCAAAGGCCTACACTGCGGCAGGAAGACTCCTTTTCAGGAACAAGAACTACTCCCAGGCAAAGCAGGCTCTTGAATCCTCAATCAAGCTGAACCCTGAAAACTACGAAAACTACTACTATCTCGGAAAAGTCTGCAAGGAATCAAAGGACCTTTCTACAGCAGTAAAACTCCTTGAAAAAGCAGAAAGATCACCGGAATTCAAGCAGAA
>JAUNCR010000032.1:0-6866 GCA_030526505.1 Spirochaetales bacterium | reverse complement strand
GGGTATCTGCCTCATGATGGCGGAACAGTCGGAAAAGGCTGTAGACGCCTTTGAAAGGGCCATCAACAACACAAAGGATCCTAAAAACCAGGAAACCCTTTACGCCCGCTACTTCCTTGGAATCTGCTACGAAAAGAACCGCAAGATTGAAAAAGCCATCGAACAGTGGGAAATGGTCTTCAAGATCAACAGCAAATTCAAGGATGTGGGCACAAAGCTTAGCCAGTACAAGGAACTCGAAACAAACGACGGCATCAAGGAATACCTTACAGCAAACAACAACCAGTTCAACGAACTGTGCAAGAAGATTGCCTATGCGGGCTACAACCTCCAGTGCCAGAAAATCGAAACAACAAAATACGGCTGCCAGATGATTGCAACGGAAGAAAAGAAGGAAAGCTGGATGAATGCAAAGCAGCAGATTCAGCTCTGCCAGTTCTACCGCACCACAGAAGCAATCGAAGACGGCGTAGTTCGCAAGATGGCAGATACATTGAAGGCAAGAAACTATGTAAAGGGAATGATTTTCACCTGCTCAGACTTCACACCTTCTGCCCATTCGTTTACTGAAGGACGCCCTATCGTCCTCATTTCAAAGGATATCCTCGAAGCCCTGTTCAGAAAAGCAGGTGTGTAAATGAAATTCCTCTGCGTATCAGACCAGATTGATCCTCTCATCTACTCATCTTCCGTAAAGGACCGTTACGGGGATGTGGATGCAGTCTTTTGCGCAGGCGACCTTTCCATGGAATATGTTGATTTTATAGTAGATTCCCTTTCAAAACCAACCTACTTCATATTCGGAAACCACGACTTAAGCGAGTACAAGTACTACAAGAAAACGGCCTTCGGCGACATTCCCGAAGACAACTATGACAGGGGAAAGCATTTTCACGGTGCCGATTACGCCAGCAACAGGACAATCAAGAACAAATTCCTTTATTTCACCGCTCCCAACGGGAAAAGGACTCCCCTGCTCATTGCCGGCATCACTGGCACCCTAAGGTACAACAACGGTCAGGCACAGTTTACGGAAGCCCAGATGAAAAGGCAGCTGATTGCCATGATTCCATCCCTTTTCTGGAACAAACTTAGATACGGAAGATACTGCGATGTATTCCTTACCCATGCATCGCCACGACACATACACGACAAGGAAGACCCTTGCCACAAGGGATTCGAATGCTTTAACTGGTTCATAAAGAAATTCAATCCATCCCTGCTCATCCACGGACACATTCACCTTTACGACCTGCAGGCAAAAAGAGTTACAGTAACAGGTAAAACCACCGTAGTTAACGCCTACAGTCATCTGGTAGTGGATTTTGAACCAAAATTCAACGAAAAAGGAGACAATTTTGAGCCAGTCATATCTATCCTCTCAGACAGATGACGATTTCAGCAAGGCACATAACAAGGCATTATTCAATGAGATTCAGCACCTTCTGAATCCGGAAGAAGCCAAACTGATTTCACTTCAGGACATAAAGACCCTGCTTAAGCCTAAAAACGAAGTGTACAAGGGAATGGAAGTAATCCCGGTAAACCTCATTGTGGGAAGCGAAGGCAGATATTCCGACTTCGACAACCATTTCTTTCCAAAGAGCAACTTCCTCAAGAACCGCTGGGAAAGAGTCGATATGGCCCATTACCAGGACATCGTACTTCCAGCCATCAGCGTCTACGAATTGGGGGGACTCTACTTTGTCAGGGATGGAAACCACCGCGTATCCGTAGCAAAGGCAAAGGGAATCGAGAACATTGATGCCGAAGTAGTAAGCCTTCAGACAGAAATCAAGCTGAAGCCTGGAAGCACAAAGCAGCAGATGATCAAGCAGGTCATCGAGTACGAAAAGAGGGTTTTCTACATGGAAACCAATTTCGGTGACATTACGGACTACTGGTGCCTGGATTTCAGCACTCCGGGACAATACGATGTAATCTACAACCACATCCTTGTCCACAAATATTACATAAACACAAACAGGGAGGGGGAAATACCTATGGAAGAGGCCATCCTCTCCTGGTTCCAGAATGTGTACCTTCCTGTTGTAAATGTAATCCTCAAAAGGAAAATCATCAAAAAGTTCGGTAAAAGGACAATTTGCGACCTTTATGTCTTCCTAATCAAGTATTGGGACGAACTCAAGCAGAAATTCGGCAACGAATTCCCTCTTGAAGACGCAGCAAAGGACTTTACAAAGGAGTACGGCAAGCTTTCCTATACCAGAAGGATAAAGAACTTCCTGCAGCGCAGAAAAATGAAAAAAAACCTGCAGCAAACGGATGACATGGGGAAAATGGAGATTTAAGAGATTCCTTGGGAAATTTTACTAAAAACTTGACGGTGAGATTTTTCAATGTTAAACTAGAATGTAATGCTATGGTTCCATGTACCCACGGCATCAACAAGGAGTATTGATCTTGATTCTTTTAGAAAACGCATTTGCTTACATTCCTCTTTTTGCAGTTACAGCTCTTTCTATTGTGATGCTTATTCTGTTTTCATACATCAAGAAAAAGAAGACGGCCAGAATCAGTTTCATTGCATACATCGTAACAATCCTTATGGGAGCAGGAAGTTTCATTTCTGCCATCCAGATTTATTGCATGGAAGACCAGACACAGGCATTCGGTATCTTTTCCTTTGCAATTGCCATCGCTGCATTCATCGTAATTCCTTACGCAATCGTACTCTGTACATTTGAACCAAAAGAAATAAGAAAACTGGTTCCTCATTCAAAAAATGCAGAGGATTTGTCTACTGCACAGGCATATGCTCAGGTTGCAGAGGCAAAATCACTACAGGCAACGGAAGAAGAATCCCGCGCATTGCAGATCAGCTACGAATTTTCAGCAAAAGCCACAGAATGTTTCTCTGACAAGAACGGACTTTCACTTCTCCTCGACCATGTGAACAAGACCATTCGCGACGAAGTGCAGGCAGACGGTGGAGCAATCCTCCTCGTCGACGACTTTGAAGATGTAATTACAGTAAAATCCTTTGACGGAGACTTCCCTCCACCATACAAGTTGCCAAGCGACATGCCTCACAAGCCTATCCGCATTGCAACAAACTTTAAATTTGCATCATTCCCTCTTCGCGAAAACATTTTCGGTGAAATTGCTACAGCCGGAAAAGCAGAATTGATTACTAAACCGGAAGACGATGCAAGAATCTACCAGAACGGTCCGGAAGACTTCCTTAAATGCGGAAGCTACATTATGGTTCCAATGAAGGTAAATGACGCCGTAATCGGTGTAATTGCCCTTGCAAGAACCAACGACAAGGCTAAGTTCACTGAAGAAAACCTCAAGACTGCAGAACTTATTTCAGACTTCGCAACAACTTCAATCAAGACAGTAATGTCTGTAAATGAAATAATGGAGCACAACAACCTTGTAAAGGAAGCCCAGATTGCAACAAGCATTCAGGACATGCTCCACCCTTCTAAACTTCCGGTCCTTCCTGGCATTTCCCTTGGAACAATCTGGAATCCAGAAGAAGGCGTTTGCGGCGACTACTATGATGTAATCGTATCAAGAAAGGATAGGATTTCTTTCGTAATGAGTGATGTTGCAGGAAAGGGAATCAACAGCGTCATTGTTATGTCAATGCTTCGTTCCATGATTCGCCTTGTCGTAAACACAAAGAAGACTGCAGGCACAATCCTCGAATGGGTTAACCATGGAATTGCCGCAGAAAGCTTCAGTACGGACCATTTTGCGTCATGTGCCCTCATTAACTACGACCCAACAAAGAAAGTTGCAGAAATTGCCACTGGTGGTACAACTCCCGTTTACTACTACAGTGCAGAAAAAAATACAATTGAAAAGATTTCAAACACAAGTGAACCAATCGGTGTAGATAAGGAATCTCGCTATCAGGATGTCTTGCAAGATGTAAAAAGTGGTGATATTCTTATAACATATACTGATGGTCTCGTTGAAGCGCTTAACGAGCAGGGACAGCAGTATCCAAAGGAATCGCTGCTTAAGATCGTTTCCCTCAACGCTTCAAAGTCGGGAAAAGATATCGCAAACCTTGTAAAGGCAGATATCAAGAAGTATATTGGCAACAGCAGTCAACATGATGACCAATCGTTGCTTGTAATAAAATTTTGAGTAAAACTGGGCATTAAGGAGTAAACTTATGGAACTTAAAATAAGGAAAAATGGAGAAGTCTACATCATTGATGTAAATGGTGAAATGGACTTGTACAATTCCTACAAGCTCAAGGAACTTGTTATGAAGATGCTTGAGAAGAATGTTAAGTCATTTGTAATCAATCTTGAACAGGTAGACTACATCGACTCGTCTGGAATTGGTGCTCTTATTTATATCTGTTCTACAATCAAGAAGATGAATTTGAAGCTTTATATCTCAAACGTTCATGGATCAGTAAAGAAGGTTATTGAACTTACAAAGCTTATGGGCTACTTCCCTATCGCTAACAGCGTAGAAGAAGCATTACTCATGATCAACGAATAATTATTTTTTACAGGAGTTGCACTATGGAAGAATTGAAAGAGCTTCGTTCAGACGGAAATGACCCATTGTTCGATAAGACAAATATGCTTTACAAGGCATTTCCATCAAATTTCAGACAGATTCGTTACTTCACACTTTTGATCGTACAGTCTGCTCCACTTGAAATTAAGGAAATTAACCTTCTCGAACAGCAGATTAGTGAAGTTATCAAGAATGCCGTAAAGCACGGTAATAACTGTGACCTTAACAAGCAGGTTCATGTTTGGTACTCATTCAGTGCTACACATGCACACATCATCGTAGAAGATGAAGGTGAAGGATTCAAGGATCTTGAAAAGTGGAACGAATTCAACAGGAAGCGTATTGATTGTCTCCACAACTCTAACTTTGAAGAACTTACAAACTATGTTTCATTCCGTACTAAGAAGTCAGACGAACAGGACGGTGGTAACGCCCTCTTCGCTGCTCTTGAATACTGGAATGGCGGATTCGTATACAACGACAAGAAAAATGGTGTTGCAATGCTCAAGAGATTCCAGCAGAAACGCCATGGTGTTGCAGTTGACGGCGAATAATTTTATTACTATATTGTTAGTATAAAACATGAAGCCTTGTTTTTAACAAGGCTTCTTTAATAATCGGGGATGCACCGGTTTCGACAAGTTGGAGAAATCTTGTGTTGCAGGTAGGCGTGAAGGTGCCTTAAACTGACAAAAAAAATAACTGCAAAACGTAGAGAAGACGAAAAGTCTGAAAACGAACAGTTAGCACTCGCTGCTTAAGCAGTGCCGGAACTTATGGGACGCTGTTCCTAGGCCTATAACCTTCCGTCGACAACAGGGACTCGCTTGTGGTCAGGTCTGGATGATCACGGGGACTCTTTCCAGAATACGGTAAAGACGCTTTTGAAGCTGCTACCTTTGCCCGACAAATACCTCGCTTCAATAAGCCTGTAGAGATGCCTGGTTTGCCAGCATGGACGGGGGTTCAACTCCCCCCACCTCCAAAGGGACTGAATTCAAACAAAAGAATTCGGTCCTTTTTTTTATTTTAAAGGAATGCAATTTGTTGAACCCCGCGGAATGAGCGCCGAGCAGGTGCGAGGAAAAGCCTGCAGGGATGCAGGCGTCAGCGAATGAAGACGGCTGGAATGAGCATGCAGGACGCATGCGAATGGAAGCGGTTCAACTCCCCCCACCTCCAAAGGGACTGAATTCAAACAAAAGAATTCGGTCCTTTTTTTTATTTTAAAGGAATGCAATTTGTTGAACCCCGCGGAATGAGCGCCGAGCAGGTGCGAGGAAAAGCCTGCAGGGATGCAGGCGTCAGCGAATGAAGACGGCTGGATTGAGCATGCAGGACGCATGCGAATGGAAGCCCCCCCACCTCCATTTATTAACGATTTTTACATTGAAATAGTATGAGACGAATCAGACAGTTTTTCTGTTATATCTGTTTCTTCTCCTTTTGCGGGATTCTTCCTTTAATTTTTTATTCTCCTGAATAAGAGAATCCATTTCCTTTGCTATATCAGGGGCTTCTCCTGTCTTGAATCTTACCCTCTTTTTTACAGGTATTGAAGGTGACTTTGGAACTTCTACACTAAACATCATTGCTTCTTCCGGTGTAAGTTCCCTCTTTTCACAAAGAATGTCATTAGGCTGAACTTCAAGGACCTCAATGAGCTTAATTAAATTCTGAAAGGTCGGAAAGCAATTGCCACATTCATAGTTGGATATAGTTCCCGGCTCCACTTCCATCAGAGCGGCAACAGTGTTCTGAGTATACTTCATTTTCAGCCTGGCCTTTCTGATGTTCTCCGAAACAGTGCATAAAATACTTTTTTCTATTCTATTCATACGCCAATTATACAACCCAAATCATTTTCTGTAAAATTATTAATAAGAAAAAAACATGGATTTAAAATAAAAAAAGCCGGCAGCCCCAGCACCGCACGCACCTGCTACGGACCTGCCTACTTTCCCGCTTCAGTCCGCCAGGGGGCGGACATCGACGAAAGGCTGCGAAAGCGGAGCCCATGCCTTCCCGGGGTTCGTAAAAATTTCCCGGTTTAAAATAAAAAAGCCGGCTCTCGCGGGCCGGTCCTGCGCGCCTGCTTGGGCCGGCTACTCCGCTCGACCTACTGTCCCGACGCCCGCCGGGGCGGGCTGTGCGGCAACGCTGCGAAAGCGCCGGTGTTGCTTTCAGAAGCTTATGTAAAACTCCAGGATTTAAAATAAAAAAAGCCGGCCAGGTCCGCACGCGCCTGCTACGGACCTGCCTACTTTCCCGCTTCAGTCCGCCAGGGGGCGGACATCAACGAAAGGCTGCGAAAGCGGAGCCCATGCCTTCCCGGGGTTCGTAAAAATTTCCC
>JAUNCR010000142.1:587-3716 GCA_030526505.1 Spirochaetales bacterium | reverse complement strand
TTGAATGAAGATACTCAATTTCCCGCAATGCCGATGGTGCACTGCCAATTTTGATGGAATCATCCCATTCCTTTTTATCCGTTAAAGGAAATTCACTTTTATTATCCGAAATAGATTTTTGAAACCGTTCGAGCAAAGTATCTTCTTTCTGACAGCCGGAAACAAATTGATATTCATGTTCGTATTTCTTCCACAATGAAAGATTTTCGCTTCCTGTTTTATGCCACTTGCTTAAAACAGGATTTTTCATGCCATCGATGTCCGAATCAGAGGCCTGCACAAAAATATATACATCTTTATCCGCAGCCATCTGTGCAATCAATTCACGATAAATGTTCCCCATGCCGTTAAAACCGAAAATGAAAATGCTCTGGCTTTCAGTTTCAAACATGAGTTTCCCATCATTACTTTCTCTATTGATTTCAACCAGTTGGGATAACGTTACATACTTTCTCTTAAAATTGTCTTCATCATTGGAAATGCAGAAAGCATCATCCTTAAGAACATCCGAATAAAGTTTTTTCTGCCATGTCTCTAAATCTTTTAATTCCTGCTCTTTAAAATCAAAAAACAGGGAATCCTTATCTTTTACCCAAGCATTATGAATGCCATCAATAAAATTACCACTTCGTGTGCTTTCATATGCTGAAAAAAGGGTTGCCATATTGGAAGCAAAATCATAAAGATGATTTGCATCTACACTTCCATCTTTGCTTTCAACGTACGCATTTACAGCAGGACTATTAAGCTGCCTGTAATAATAGTCACCATCTTCCTTTGAAATCAGTTTTTGAATGAGTCCATCTTTTAATAATTGATTATCCAAAAGTTCATAAATGATTTTTTTATCAGCATCCTTAACTTTTATTCCTTTCACAAGAGAATCAAAAACAAACCCTGCAAGTCTTTCCGTTTTTAGATTCATGAGGATTGGACCCTCTGAAGATTTTTTGAGCCAGCAAAGATTAAACCATTTTTCAACTTTTATATCTGAAAAAATAACTTCCGGAGAACTGAATGGGTCCTGCCAATTTGTTGGACTTTTTAAGTCTTCAATGAATTTATCAAACAAACAATCTAACTTTAAGGAACTCGTGATGTGTAACATACTACTATTATATCACACGAAATCAGCCAATTCTAAAAAAATCTGAAGCTGCAAAAACGGATTGCAAAAGCACCGCCATTTTTAAATTGATTAAATCAGTTTACGGCCTTTCCATTTGCCGCTTGCAATTCTCCAGATGAAGAAACTCATCCTAACAACCCAGTCCAAGGTCATGGCAATCCAGGTACCAAGAGCCCCGTAAGCAACCGTCCATCCCATGAAAGGAATGAGGCCGAAAATCTGAGTGTATTTGAAAACATAGCTCATGCCGATTCGCACAAGGAACATGGAGATTACGGAAACGATCATCGGGAAGGCAGCGTCATTTGCCGCACGCAAGGCATTTGGCAGGGTGAAGGACATTGGCCAGAAAAGGATTCCAAGAACCCCGTGGCACATGGTTATCCACCAGGCAAGTTCCGTAGTTTCCGAAGACAGATGATAGAAAGTTAAAATGCCCCTAAGGCTCAAAAGGTACGGAACATTCCATAGGAACATGGAAACATAGGCAATGACCATCAGTTTTTTTGTGTAATACATGGCCTGCTTTTCATCGGCTGCACCACAGCACTGTCCGATTACGGTTAGCATTGCAATGTTGATGGCACTTGGCGCCAGGACTTCAATGGTTGCAAGGGAATTGGCAGTGGCATTGGCGGCGATGGCTGTAGTTCCGAATGTTGATATCAATGAAAGCACAAGGATTTTTCCAAACTGAAAGATGCTGTTTTCAAGTCCGCTTGGAATCCCGATTTTCAAAATCTTTTTTATCAGGCTGAAATCAACGGGCACACGGAAAATCTTCCTGATGGAAAGAGGTTTTTCGCCGTGATATGGCTTTTCCCTTAGCATCCAGAAAGTAAGCAAAAGGGCTCCGCCGATTCTTGAAAGGGTTGTTGGAATTGCAACGCCTTCAACTCCCATCTTCAACACAAAGATGCAGAGGGCATTTCCACCGATGTTGATTGCATTTCCGATCGTTGAGGCGTACATGGCAAGCTTTGAGTTTCCCTGAGCGCGGAAAATTGCGGCAACGGCACTGTAAAGGGCAATGCCAGGAAGAGCAAGCATTGTAATCCAGAAATACCTTAGGCTTGCATCCATTACTGAATCTTCAACTTTTCCGAAAATCCCGGAAAGAATAGGCCTGCAGAAAATTATCATCACCGCAGTAATAAATGCAGAAACGCCGAGCATTACATAGATAAGCTGAACGGCAGTGCTTTCCGCCAGCTTTTTGTCCCTGCGCCCCAGATACTGGCTTGCGACGACAGCCCCACCGGTACCAAGGGCATTAAGCAGTGCAAACAGAAGAATGTTGATGCTGTCTACAAGGGAAACACCGGAAACTGCAGATTCCCCCAAAGTTGCAACCATGATTACATCTGCAATTCCTACAGTTGCATTGAGGATCTGATCTATGAACAGCGGCACAATCAACGATACCAACTGCCTGTTTGTAAACATCTTATTCTGAATGCCTGATTTCATTTTGCCTGCCCGACGGAACAAATCTTAATGCTTTATCCCCACAGGCACAAGTTAAACAACAAAAGATTATCTTACATTCTGTACCCTATGAGTCATTGTCTTCACTTTCGGACCTGTCGCGACCTTTATTTGATTTTCTTACTTCGCCCCAAATGCAGCAGCATACGAATAGAATTATTGCCATCATAATCACCATGACAAACCTCCTTCCTGTTTGTATAAGATTAACACCCGTTCCTAAAAACAATTATAGTCGCTGGAATCGGCAAATTCACCTTCGCAGTAACAATCAATTACAGTATGACTCAATCCGCCATTGCCGGAAGAATTGGCTTTTGGAGAACCTTTAATGTCCCTTGAACAGTTTCTGACTCCATGAAGTCCAGAAAACCAACCGCCCATGGTTCCATCCGAAATACGCTCGCAAAGCCCATACAAAATGCAAATTAAAACTGTTGGAACCAGCGGAATGAGAATAGAAAAGACAAGAACAAACCCCATATAATTCATAAGTACCTCCTGCATAAGGG
>JAUNCR010000142.1:0-577 GCA_030526505.1 Spirochaetales bacterium | reverse complement strand
ACTACAGACGGTTTATCACTTGATGATAGAGTGTTTATTTATATTTAGAAAGAATGAATCTAAAAAAAACAAAACTTGACACATATACAAAGTCGCCATAATCACTCTCCGTATCACCATCATTTCTACTTCACACGTGCTTAATACTTGCTTTATGTCACCTTCGGACTTGATCCGGAGGCCCCTCTTTTTAGGTTGACTTGAAAAATTAATCAGTTAAAATTAAAAAAGTAGACATCTTGAGAATAAGTCTGTTGCAGGTTGACTTGAAAAATTAATCAGTTAAAATGAAGGAGCAAAATTTGATACAGCAGTGCCGGTTGCAGGTTGACTTGAAAAATTAATCAGTTAAAATGTATAAGCACATTCTACAGAACCGCCAGCAGTTGCAGGTTGACTTGAAAAATTAATCAGTTAAAATACCTTGCAATTCATTTCATCGGCTGTGCCTGTTGCAGGTTGACTTGAAAAATTAATCAGTTAAAATGAAGGACAGAAAGTATGCAAACTCAAAGGCGTTGCAGGTTGACTTGAAAAATTAATCAGTTAAAATTAAAAAAGTAGACATCTTGAGAAT
>JAUNCR010000031.1 GCA_030526505.1 Spirochaetales bacterium | reverse complement strand
GCATTTCGTCCTTTGCAAGGTCAACCGCCATGACAGCATCACCTGCAGAAATGTGGTTGAAGGCACCTACTTCGACATATTCGTCGTTGGTACCTTCCTTTGCAAGTTTTTTAAGGAGATCTTCGTCAAGCTTTGTATTGTCAGGTCTTCTTGCGTCACTTATAAGATCGTCGGGATCAACGGGATTTCCTTCACCAACAGGCATAGTCACCTTTACGAAGATGCTTGAACCGAACCTGCGGATATAATACATTCCGTCCATGGTAACAGCCTTAACTTCCTCGACTTCCTCTGAACTGTTTTCAGCAGAAACGGCTTTTTCGTTGTGCTTTTTCTGAATCAATGAAGGGCTTTCGTAAACCTTGATGCGCCAAGGCTTTTTCATAAGGCCTATGACTCCGGCAAACCCCTTTTCGATCACTTCATATTCAAGGTTGCGGACTTTTGTTTCGAGCTGAACGGCTGCATCGGCAAGGCATTCGTCAAGGGTATCACCAATAACCTCAACTGCCGTAATTTCCCTGTCGATCTGGAGCTGCTTTTCCAAGTCTATGCGAAGTCTGTCGAGCGTTACCATAGGGACCCCTTAGAAAATGCCTTTTCTTACGCTTGTAAGCTTAGCCCTAAGGCGAAGGTTTGCCTTTGTATGGAGTTGGCTTACACGGCTTTCGCTTACATTGAGTACTGCACCGATTTCACGGAACGAAAGGTCATTATGGTAGTAGAGAACGATTACTTTCTTTTCATTTTCAGGAAGTTCTGTAATTGCCTGGATGATAACCCTGCGGATTTCCTCCCGTTCTACAATTACATCAGGATTAAGGCTTGAAGGGGCTTCTATGCTGTCCCCGATGGAGATATGCTCGCTGTCATCCCCGGAATACCATACGTCATTGAGGGAAAGTACGCTTGTACCGCTAACCTTCATGACAGTAGTCTGATATTCGGCTTCAGTCATGTTCATGGCCTGGGCAATTTCAGAATCAGTAGCGGTTCTACCAAGCTTTGCCTCTTGCTCTACGATTGTGTCTTCAATTTCGCGGGATTTCTGGCGAACGGAACGAGGAACCCAGTCCAGTTCACGAAGTTCATCAAAAATTGCACCGCGGATACGGGTGGTAGCATAAGTCTTGAATTTTACATTCTTGTCAGGATCATACTTTTCAATGGCGTCAAGAAGCCCAAACTGGCCGAATCCAACAAGGTCGTCGAATTCAACGCTGTCAGGCATACCCGTAGACACACGGCCTGCCACCCACTTTACAAGAGGCATGTACTGCCTGATGAGTTTATCACGAATTGCAATGGATTTTGTCTTCTTGAACTCTCTCCAGAGCTCAAGTTCTTCATTCTCGTCTAGAACTTCTACTGCCATTTACCCAACCCTTTTTATCCCAATTTATGGCTTAACTTAATCTTCTTTTTTCAGCAAGGTGCGAATTGCACTTGCAATAATCTTGGAATCCTGCTTCATCATGTCGCCGCCCTCGGTCATTGCAGCACTGGCCTTCATATCGCCAGACTGGGCAAATTCAGAGTCGTTGATGATGGATGCAACAGGATTACTGTCACCTATATCATTATCCTGTGAGGAAAATTCCCCAATATCAGGCAATGCGTCGATTTCCTTTACTCCAGTACCCTTTTTGGCACTTTCCGCTTCCGGGGCATGGGGAGCATCGTTCTTTACGGTTTCACCCTCTGCAATAGGTGTACCCAACTGTACGGGCGTGAACTCAGCCTTTGCCGAAGGAGCTTCCCCCTGTTCCACAGGTGCAGATGGGGTTACAGATGCAGGTACAGTTTCCGATACAGATTCTGCAGGAGCAGCACTCTGTACCCTTGGTTCAGTCTTGTAGGAGAACACCTGCCTGCCGGAAGACACATCAAAGGCCGGGGCCTGGTCTTCTTCAGTAAGGTTTTCATCGTCGATTGTAATGTTTACAAATGAACCTGAAGTTCCCCCTGACTGGCTCCGTTTTGGACCATCATCAACATCGCCACCCATGCCAACATCAACTTCAAGAAATTTTGCATTCAGGAAGTCAATGGCAGCCGCAAGAACGGCAAATACAAGTCCAAAAATGAATCCCCTGAAAAAGGAAACTCCCAATCTATGAGTAGAGATGGCACATATAAGGAAAGAAAGTATAAAACCACTGGCCGCAGCAACAGCAATATTTTTTACTTTAAACAAGTGCATCCTCCCACAGATATAATCACCATATATTTTATGGCAAAAATCCTTTGCGGTCAATGAAAAACTTGCCTGCAGCAGGGAAAAGGACAATAAAAAAGAGGCATTCCTCCTATGGAACACCCCTTTTCAGGACGGCTTAAAGAAAACCGCATTTATACACCAAAGGAAAAAACTACTTCTTTTTTCCGATGAATTTCTTCAGGAAGTTTGAAACTCCGGCATCGGCAGGAACTTCAGTCTTTTCAATCCTTCCTACAATGTGCTTGAGGCATACTGCAGGCTTTGATGTCGGGCTGATTGCCATGAAAGGCTTCTGACGGATAACGCTTGCCTGAACCGCAGGGTCATCGTACACGAAACCAATGTATTCAACCTTGTAGTTGAGGAACTGGCTTACGATGTTGATGATGAGGTCGGAAATCCTCTTGCCTTCGTCTGCCGAATGAACGCGGTTTACGAGAAGCTTAAGGTTGATTGGCCTCTGGTCTGAAAATTCCGTTGTAATGATCTTGATGATGCCGTATGCATCAGTGATTGCCGTTGGCTCCGGAGTTGTAATTACATACACTTCATCGGAAGCGGCAAGGAACTGAAGGACATTGTTGGAAATGCCGGCACCAGTGTCGATGATGATGATGTCAGCGTTTCCAAGGGATGCAAATTCATTTGCAAAATAGTCAAGCTCATCGTTTGTAAGGTTTGCAATCTTTGCAAATCCGTTGGCACCGGCAATGAACTTGAAGCCGAATTCTGTATCAATGATGATGTCCTTCATTGTTTTCTTATGGTTAAGGACATGCATGAGGTTGTACTGTGGAACAACGCTAAGAAGAACATTTACATTTGCCATTCCGAGGTCGCCGTCGATCAGGATAACCTTCTTTCCCAGCTGTGCGTATGCGATTGCTGTATTTACGGCAATGTTTGTCTTTCCTACGCCACCCTTTCCGCTGGTTATGGCGATGATTCTTGTTTTATGATCTTTTCCGGATCTACCGAAAGTATTTTCACCCATTATATTGCGAAGTTCTTTTGCCTGATCTTCCATTAAAATTCTCCCATCTCTGGCTAGATATTAAATCCACTGTCTTTTTTATCGGCATTTCCAATTCGTTTTTCAACATCTTTCTTATCATATTTAAAGCCTTTGAGTTGGGAAATGAACCACAGGGGATCCGCCCTTTCAATTGTATAAAGGACTTCCTGTCCTGTTGTTATCCATGAAGCAGCCTTTTTCTTTTCGGAGAGAACACTGATGACGCGGCCGAAAGTCTGGGTTTCGTCACATTTAGTAATGATGATGCCCTTGAAGTTAAACGACTCGAAATTGCGGATGATGTTTTCAAAGTCTTCGACGCTTACGCCGGCAGTGACAGTAAGGTAAACGCTTTCCTCCATATCCTTAACATCAAGGATTGTATGCATGTTTGCAATGTTATGGTAGTCGTTTGGACTGTATCCCGAAGTATCGATGAAAATGTAGTCTGAATTGGAAGCGTACTTCTGGTAAAGTTCCTTGATCCTAGAGGAATCCTCGGCCTTATCAACTTCCACATTGATGATTTCAGCCCATCTTTTCAGCTGTTCTGCTGCGGCAACACGCATTGTGTCAGTAGTAATCATGCGGATTACAGGGGCAAAAGTATATTTTTCCTTATTGTTCTTGAAGTCAACGGCAATATGGGCGCCCATTTTGGCCAGGGTAGTTGTTTTACCCACTCCCGTAGGGCCAACAAGGATGATTACCTTTGGCTTACCCTTCCTTTCTTCCCTGTCAACGGGAATGCTTTCGGCAATCCATTCCACAACCCTCTGCTGGACATAATCAAAATCATCCAGCTCATCCATGGAAAACTCGCCCTTCATCCTCTTGCAGATTTCGTTCCTATAGGATTTTGAAAAACCATTGTCTTCGAGAAGTTCGCGTATCTGGGAGATGGAAGAATGTTCGCCTTGAGCCATGGTTGCCTGAACAACAGCTTCAAGCTGCTCGGAAAATGTCTTCCTCATTTCCTCCACCTGCTTGGCCATCTGGGCAATCTGAATTGTATTGGTGACATTGGAACCTGTGTTCTTAAGGATAGAATCCCTCTGCTCTATGAAATTAGGGTCCACCGAAGGCTGGTTCGAAGATGGGAATACAGGCTGAGACATATTTGCAAAAGACCCAAACCTTCCAGGCATTTCATTTGCCAAAGGTTTTGCAGGTCTGGGCTTTAACTGATATTTAACTTCAAAAATATCTTTCTGAAACCAGCCCAAAAAGCCTGGCTTCAGTTTTCTTTTCTGATTAAGGATAATGAAGTCGGTGCCATGCAGGTCCCTGATCTTTTCGATACATTCCTGCCTGTTTGCACCCGTTACATGGAGCACTTCCCCATTATTTGAAACTTCGCTATACATTTATCTCTCCAACAATTTCTGTCTTGATGTTTGTGCCTGCGTTTACGATTTCCGAGAATGACAGGACAATGAGTCTTGGCATCTCCCTTTCTGTCGCCGACTTTACCAGGCGACGGATTTCTGATGGACAGAAAACAATTGGAGGTATGCCAGGATACTGCTGCCCCATCTGAGCTATGGAACTGCTTACAGCATTTATGAAGTTCCTTCCTTCGTCCAGGTCGAAGTTGACCATTGGAGCACCGCCCATTGGAGCGACTCCCTTTTCAAGGATTGTATTGCACAAAGGCTGTGCGATGCTCAAGCCCCTGAGGACCTTGTCATCGTCAACAAACTGCTGGCAAATCTGTGCACCAAGGGCCTCGCGTACCTTTTCCGTAAGTTCCCATGGGTTTCTTGTGATTTTTCCGAAATCCCCGATGGTTTCAAGGATGGTAACCATGTTGCGGATGCTGACGCGCTCTTCAAGAAGGTTCCTGAGGATGGCCTCGATTTCACCGTAGGAGAATTTGTCCTGACCGGTAGTAACTTCATCGACAACAACATTATTCTGACTCTTGACCTGTTCAAGAATGGCACTGACACTCTGACGGGTGAGGATTTTAGCAGCATTGCTCCTGATGAGTTCGGTAAGGTGCGTTGCAATGATTGTAGGAGCATCGATTATGGCATAGCCTGCCTTTTCCGCTTCAAGGCTCTTAGATTCAGGAAGCCAGATGGCATCCATACCGAAGGCAGGATCCTTTGTCCTTTCCCCCGCCATCTCGCGATCCTTTGGCACACCGCCCGTATTAAGGCACATGAAGTGGTTCATCTTGAGCCGTGCCTTTCCAACTTCAATGCCGCGAATCTTGAAGGAATATTCTTCAGGCTGAAGCTGCATCTGGTCCATAATATGAATTGAAGGAATCACAAGGCCAAGGTCAAGGGCACATTCCTGACGGATTTTCTTGATTCTGGCCATGAGTTCCGCACCCTTTTCGCTGTCAACAAGAGGAATGAGGGCGTATCCGATTTCAAGTGAAAGATCGTCCAGTTTTGCAATGGGAGAAATTTCCTCCGAAGAACCGTCCGCCTTTTTTGGGGCATTCTGAGCCTGCATTGCCTGCACTTTCTCCGCCTCTTCTTTTGCTGCCTTTGCCTTTGTAAGGTAATAGCCGACAAAGATGAGGAATCCGCCGACAGGAACAAGAATGAAGCTTGAGCCGTTATGGAAAGCAAGTCCAAGCATGATGAAGGCAAAACCGACGATGACATAGATGAAACCGTTGACCGTAAGTTCGTCCCTGAAACGATCGGAAAGAGCCGTTTCTTCTTCAGTACCTGTTATGAGGAGACCTGTTGCAAGGGAAATGAGAAGGGCTGGAAACTGGGACATGAGGCCGTCACCAATGGTGAGGATGGAATATGTCCTGAATGAATTGCCAATATCACCGCCCCCACGCATATTGCCAACGATGACACCACCGATAAGGTTAAGCACGGTTACGAAAATACCGAATTTAACGTTTCCGCTTACGAATTTCGTGGCACCATCCATTGTTGAGAAGAAGTTGATTTCCTGACCAAGCCTTTTAATCTTGAGGTTTCCCTCTTCTTCTGTAATTGCACCGGATTGAACCTGGTTCTGGATGTTGAACATCTTATTGTTCATGCTGTCCAAGGTAAAGCGGGCAGTAACTTCAGAAACGCGGTCGGCACCCTTGGTAACGACAATCATCTGGAAAACGATGATTACAAGGAAGATGAAGAATCCGACTACAATGTTCTTTCTGGCAACGATATTGGCAAAAGCCTGTACAAGTTCACTCTGACCTGCAAGATGACCGCTTCCGGTTGCAGGATTCATGAGGATAAGCCTTGTGGAAGAAATGTTGATGGCGGTTCCAAAGATCGTCATCATGAGGACAAGTCTTGGGAAGGTTGTAAAGTCCGCAGGCCTCTTAAGGTTAAGGACCGCAAGGACAATGACAAGAGACACGGCCAGGTTAATTGCCATGGCAAGATCGACAATTGTCTTTCCAACTGGAACGAAAATTAAAAATAACAATAGAATGAGTAAAACGGCAAGAAAATTCTCACCGATGATATTGACGAATGATCTACCAGTCTTCTGCTTTTCCGGCATTGAGTCCCCACCCTTAACTAAAAAGCTTCTTCTGAAAAAAAGAGAAATTTATAGTTCTAATATTTTACAACAGTTTTGGAAATTTAGAAACACTATATGTAGATTTTTTTGATTTTTTTTAGTGTTTTTCCATGTATCCAATGTTGGCATAAATGTCGGCAATCAAGCGCAGATACTGCTGCGGAATGATGGTCCCAACATCAAAGTTGCTGTAAAGTTCACGGGCAAGAGGCCTGTTTTCAACGATAGGAACATTATTTTCCGTGGCGATCTCCCTGATCTTAAGGGCAGTATTATCCATACCCTTGGCGTTGACCATAGGAGCTTCCTGGGTTTCGCTGTCCCACTTGAGGGCAACGGCATAGTGAGTCGGGTTAGTGATTACAACATCGGATTCACGGACGGCCTTAGGCATGTTTGCCTTGAGCATTTCCTTCTGGGCCTGTTCAAGGCGGCCCTTCACTTCAGGATCTCCTTCTGCTTCCTTGAACTCTTCCTTTACTTCCTGCTTTGTCATTTTATTCTGCCTTAAGAATTCACGGCGCTGCACTACATAGTCGATTACGCCTATGACAACAAGAATTATTGAGCAGGTTATGAGCAGCTTGGCAACCATCTTTGCAACGGCAATCATAGCCAGATATATATTCCCCGTATGAAGAAAACCAAGGGTCGTCGGAAGGTCGGACTTTATCTGGAAATATGCAACTACTCCAATGATTACGAGCTTGCAAAGGGATTTAAGGATATTGAAAACGCCAAGGAGTGAGAAAAAATTCCTCCTGAAATACTCGCCGAATTTAGGGACAATCTTAGAGAACTTCATCTCTATGGTTTTAGTCGTGTAGAAATAACCCTTGTTCTGCACAAGATTAACTATGATTGCGGCAACGGCACCGATCGCACAAAGGGCAAGCACAACAGGCACAAGGGTAATCAGGAAAAGGTGCATCAGTTTTCCGTCAGTCACCTCGGTGTGGGCAATATTGCTGAAGCAGAAAGTCATCATGACCATGATTTTATTCAGAATCCATGGCCCAAGAAGAACAAGACCAATGCTTACGAAAAGAAGCACAATGGCCCCGTTCATTTCCTGGCTTTTTGCAACTCGGCCTTCTTCCCTTGCCTTGCGGAGTTTTGACTCTGTAGCCTGCTCGGTTTTTCCCTCGTCTTCAGGACCAAACCACTGGAGATCAATCTGGCTCATTGTATTCCGCCTCCAGAAATTTTAGTCATGACAGCCTGGATTTCCTTGAACCCGTCAAAAATGCTCTTCTGGAAAAACTCGCAGAAATGAGGGACAAGAACGGCTATGAGGAAATATGAAACCAGCATGAGGATCGGGAAACCTTCCGAAAGAAGGTTCATCTGAGGAGCAGCCTTAGTAAAGATGCCCATGGTGACATTTATGAGGAACAGGGATCCCATGATGGGCAAAGCGATTATGAGGGCATCCTTAAAGAGAACCGAAAGGGACGACATCATGAACTTCGCAAAGAAATCGGTGTTGTTCACGATGGAAAAAGCGTTCAGGGTCTTGAAACTTGTGGCAAGGCCATCGCAGAACATGGTCTGGAACCAGTGGTTCTGCAGGAAGATTATCATTGCAAGGAAGTTGAAGAACTGGCCCATAAGGGGATTTTCAACCTGACTGAGGGAATCGTAGACTTCACTTGCACTAAGGCCCATCTGGAAGGCAAAAAACTGTCCAGCCGTAGAAAAGGCCGCAAAGATAATCTGGATGTAGAAGCCGAGAATTATGCCGATCATTCCTTCCCCAATCAGAAGGAATATGTATTCAAGGTTAAAGAAACCGTTGGGAGAAACATACGAACGGTAGTCACCGTAAGTTGCATCCGCCTGACTAACGGTCGGAAATATGAAATAAGCCATGTACAATGCAAGGGCAATCTTTGCCATCCTTGGCACAGTCTTTGAAGACAGCAAAGGAAGGGTCATCATTGTCGTAAAACACCTGAAAACAACGAGGAGAAAAATCGGTGCATTGGAAACAATCTGCTCAAGCATTCAGACTACCGGAAAACTATTTTGCAAAGGCAGGAATGAGTTCAAGAATCCGCCTGAAATATTCAGCCGTTGAACTGAACATCCATCCGCCCATAAGGAAAAGAACGGCAAAAATTGTAATGAACTTCGGGAGGAATGTAAGGGTCTGTTCCTGAATGGAGGTGGTAGCCTGAAGAATGGCAACCACAAGACCGACGATAAGTGCAAAGCCAAGGACAGGAGCACACATTTTGAGGACCTGAAGAATTCCGGACTGCATCAGAAACTGGATGTCAAGGATATTCATTTAGCACCCCCCTATTTTATGACGCTGAGGAACAGCTGCTGAGTAAGAAGGTTCCAGCCGTCAACAAGAACAAAGAGCATGAGTTTGAAAGGCATGGAAATCTGGACCGGAGGAAGCATCATCATACCCATACTCATGAGGATACTTGCAACCACCATGTCTATTACGATGAACGGAATGTAAAGCAATACGCCTATCTTGAAGGCGACTGTAAGCTCGTGAAGTATGTAGGCCGGAACAAGAACAAAAGTAGGAATGTCGGAAAGATCCTTAGGACGGTTGTCCACCCCGTTCGGGTCATTCTGAACGATCATCTTGTTGTAGAGTTTCATGAAAGTCCTGAGGGACGAAGTATCACCGTTCATCTGCTTGGCCATAAAAAGCCTTATAGGGGCTTCCGCCTTTGAATAGGCTTCCTGGAGTGTAATCTGATTATCCGACAACGGTCTGAAGGCATCGTCATAGACAGCCCTGAAGGTAGGCCACATGCAGAACAAAGTCATGAACAAGGCAATGCCGTTTAATACTGCCGTCGGGGGAACCTGCTGAAGTGACAGGGCCCTCTTGATGAAGTCAAGGACAATTGAAAAGCGAAGGAAGCAGGTTGCAAGAATGAAAATGCTAGGTGCAAGAGTAAGCAATGTAAGTAAAACAAGAAGCTGAACGCTAAAGGCAACCTGTGCACCCGTTCTTGGAGCCGTGGCACTCAATGAAATGTTTGGAAAGTCAACACCGGTAACACTGTGCCCAAGTTCAGTATTTCCCCTTGTGCTTCCTTCCGGAAAACGGCTCTGGGAAGTCAATGGAAATGCGCAGGCAAGGCAGATAAAACAGGCTATTACGGCACGAAGGATTCTTTTTCTCATTACACTTCTCCATCTGCCGAACCGTCGGCTGAATCACTGTTTTCCATTTTTTTATTCTTGATGGAATTGATGAGGTCCTGGGTTGAAGAATCAAATACGCTGCCTGAAGATTTTTCATCGGCAGAATGATCATTTACGGATTTTTTCGGTATGAACATTTCAAGAACTTCGGCAAAATTCTTTGCCCTGAACTGATTTGAAGATCTGTCAGAATGAACATTCATGGCATTGATGAGTTCCTTGTCATCAAGTTCGCAAAGCAAATTTACGGAATCATCGGAAACCCCGACAAGGAATCCCCTGTCCACGAGAGTAACCACCTGAACTGATTTTCCAGGGCCAAGATTAAGGGAAGCTACCTTGCGCAAAAACGGATCATTGTCGCTGACCGGATCTATGGTCTTCTTCATCAGGCGGAAAACAAAATAAATTACGGCTATGACAATGGCAAGGACAAGAATCATCCTTACGAAAACCCAGAAACCGCTGACCGGTTTTGGTGCCGAAGCAGCAGGAGAATCAAGATTACCGTCAAATGTAAACTGAGATTCTTCTATCTGTGACTGAGAAAGGTTCTGTGTCTGGGATTCTGCATTTTGAGAAGCACTCTGCGCAAAAACAGTTCCTGCACAAAGCATAAAGGCAGCAATAAATGCTGCAAACCTGACTTTTGAGTAATTCATGTTCCCACCCATTTTAATGATTGCTAAGCGAATGTCCGACATACGCCGCATTTTTACAAACCTTTTATCCCCATAACAGGTTCATAAAAAAATTTGGGCTCACCAGAAAAACTGGGAGCCCTTTTATATTACATTGAAGATGCAACGTGTTCAAGTGACGGAAGGATTTCTGTAACACGAACACCGAAGTTTTCATCGATAACTACAACTTCACCCTTTGCAATAGGCTTGTGGTTAACAAGAATGTCAACTGGTTCACCGGCAAGCTTATCAAGTTCGATGATTGTTCCTTCACCAAGACCAAGGATGTCCTTGATAGTCTTCTTTGTACGACCAAGTTCTACAGTCATTTCCATGAAAACATCCATGATAAGACTGATGTTTCCCTGTTCTGCAGAAGAAATACCCTGAACAAAGTTAGGGAACTGCAAAGACTGAACATTTGGAGGAGTCTGCATTGGCATTCCGCCCATCATCTGTGGCTGAGCCATACCCATTCCACCCATCATATTGCCTCCCATTGGCTGCTGCATGCCCATCTGCATCTGAGGAGCCATGCCCATTCCGCCCATCATCTGTGGCTGGGCCATGCCCATACCACCCATCTGCATCTGTGGCTGTGCCATTTGTGGAGCAGCACCGCCCATTGCACCGCCAAGATCCATGGCAGGAGCTGCAGCCTGAGCACCACCGCCAAGAGCCTTTGCCATACCGTCGGCAACAGGTCCTGAAACAGCTTCCCAGATTGTATAGCTTTCACCAGCCATAGTAACTGGATATGTAAAGAGGGCAAATGTGCCCTGTGGCATTCTGATCATTGCCTTTGGCTGGTTTACAGCCTCAGGTGGATTTGTTGCAAGGCCAGGAAGTTTTCCAGACTTGCTGAGTTCTGTGATTTCTGAACCGGAGAACGCAGAAACAACTTCTGAAATTACAGAAAGCCCCATGTCATCAAGGGCAGGATTTTCTTCCTGGTTGATGAAGCCAACAAGCTTTGTTGCCATTTCCGAAGGCATGAGGAAAAGGTGGTCTCCACCAAGTCCTGCAGAATAGTCTGCCATAACGGCAATTACAACTTCTGGAACCTTAGCAAGAAGCTGGTCGCGACCGGCAGTTTCAACAGTTGGTGTACCGCATGAAACTTCCTGCTGCGTCATGTTCTTGATGACTTCTGCGAGTTTATCTGTCATTCCATTTGCAAAGTTCTGCAAAGTTGGAACATCAATGCTTACTTCAGGTCCGGATGAAAAAGAACCGCCTGAACCAATACCACCTACGTCTACGCCAGACAAAAGTGCGTCAATTTCTTCCTGTGATATAGAACCTTCGCTCATAGGTTATCATCTCCTTCCGGGGTTAATTCTTCAAATTCTTCTGAATTCTGTTCATCAATCTTACCGATGATCTGAACAGCTATTTTTTTACCTACATTACCAGCCTGACAGTAGAATTTCTTCTGGCTGCCAACGCTTAAAGTCAGCGGTTCGCCGACCTTGATTGTATTCAACCTTACCACATCACCGCACCTAAGGTTGAGGACATCCCTGATTGGGACATTGATTGAACCGATGTCGGCAACAAGTTCCATTTCAACATCAGAAAGTTTTTCCTTGAGGGTTCCAAGGTACTGTGTGGTTGAGCTTCTGCGTACAGAAGAGAACCAGAATGATGATGAAAGTTTTGAAACGATTGGTTCAATCGTGATGTATGGAATACAGATATTCATCATACCTGCTTCTTCACCGATTTTTACTTCCAAAGTGATAAGGATAACCATTTCGTTAGGTGGAACGATCTGTGCAAACTGAGGGTTTGTTTCGATCTGCTGCAAACGAGGACGAAGGTCAATAACCTGTGTCCATGCTTCACGCATGTTTGCAAGAATACGAACGATGATGCCTTCCATTACCGACTGTTCGATATCTGTAAGGTCACGGTTAACTTTACCGCCTGTATCACCCTTACCACCGAACAAACGGTCGATAATGATGAATGTGATTTCTGGAGCAATTTCAAGAACTGCATTACCCTTCAAAGGGTCCATGTTGATTACGGCAAGTGTCGTAGGTGTCGGAATAGAACGAATGAATTCTTCGTATGTAAGCTGATCTACAGACGCTACATGAACATGAACCAAAGTACGGAGCTGTGCTGAAAGGCTTGTTGTTGTAAGACGGGCAAAAGATTCATGCATGTTGGAAACTGTACGAATCTGTTCCTTTGAGAACTTGTCCGGTCTGCGGAAGTCATAAATCTTAATGCGTCGGGTGTCTGTGACCGGCTTGAACTCATCGGCTTCGCTTTCGCCTGTGCTTATAGCCTGGAGGAGCTGGTCAATTTCATCCTGTGACAGAACTTCATTCATGTCTTATCCCACCTTAAAATATCAGCATTACTGCTGAACTACATCTTTTCCTGTGAAGCGAACATCACGGATTCTTGAATTGCTCAAGATATCATCGTTGATCTGGTCGCGAATCTGCTGTCTGAGCAGTTCCTCATTCTGAGGCTTAAGATCTTCAACAGTCTGTTCCGAGAAGAAACGGCGGAGGAAGTCAATGATTTCAATGCGTCTTTCTGTGATTTCAGAAGAAGCCATCTTGTCATCCTTCTTGTAGCCGAGAGCGATTGTAACGCTTACGCTTGCAGGAACTGGATCGCTTGTTGAAGTTCTGATCTGATCAAGTGAAGTGTACCAGTCGTATGATTCACGCTTTACAGTATATTCTTCACTTACCGGAATGGCAGTCTGCTTGCTGCCGCCTTTATTTAATATTGCAGTTGTAACCACTACGATTGTAACAATGAAAATTACAGCAGCAACACCAATAAGAATCATCTTGAGCAACTGAGGGAATGCACCCTTTACACCGCCCTTCTTTCCAGCTGGTGCGTCACCTTCGAGACCGTCACCAAGGTCGTTTGCGTTGTCTTCGTCTGCCATAACATCCTCCCGAATTTATATATTTTCACTTACTTTTTTATCGGTAAATGAAAATTTTTTCTTAGTAAATTTTTCCATTATAGTTGCAACAACAGTTGCCACCGTTTCAAACCGGTCTAGAAGTGTCCGTCATCAAGGATGATTACATCAACTCGCCTGTTGTAGGCACGGCCTTCAGCAGTATCGTTGCTGAACTTTGGCCTTGTATCAGCATACCCAGCAATGGAGAACTGCTGTTCGTTTACGCCAAAATCCGAAAGGTAATGAAGGACATTGGCTGCACGGGCTGCAGAAAGTTCCCAGTTGCTTGGGAAAACACCACCGTTTGTAACAGGCCTGTTGTCGGTGTGGCCTTCAATCCTCCAGCGCCTTCCCGCCACTTCAGGAGCTTCAAAGAACTTTGAAAGCCTCAAAAGGGTTTCGCGGGAATCCTCGATGTTGATGTCCGCACTTCCCTCTTCAAAGAAAGAATCAGAAGCAAGGGAAATGATGATTCCCCTTTCGTCGCTGGTAATCGTTATCTTGTTGGACTTAACTTCCGGAGCAAAGCTGGAAATAGCCTTTTTCATTGCAGGACCAAGTTTCTTTCCCTTTTCCATGGAAGGAAGAGCACTTACAACATTACCAAGATCGGCAAGGCTACCAGGGCTTACGGAAATACCACCACCAGGATTGTTGTTTGAAAGAGAAGCAGACAATGCAGCCATCTGAACTGCATCTGATTCTGAAGGGTCATAAAGCATAACGAAGAAGCAGAGCATGAGGGTAATCATGTCTCCATAAGTACCCTGCCACGCGGTACTTGGCTTCTCCGGTTCTTTCTTTTCTTTTGCCATAATTAGTCCTTAAGGATATCGGCTTCAATTGCCTTGCGAGATTTTGGATCAAGATATGTAAGGAGTTTCTGACCAAGAACGCGAGGGTTATCACCAGCCTGAATTGAAAGGATTCCTTCAAGAACCATTTCCTTAGAGTTCATTTCGCGGCTGTTCTGTGCAAGAAGTTTTGTAGCAAGAGGTCCGAAGAGCCAGTTGGCAAGCATGGAACCGTAAAGTGTTGTGATCAAGGCAACGGCCATGTTAGGACCGAGGGACGACTTGTCTTCAAGGTTGTTCAACATACCGATAAGACCGATAACCGTACCAAGCATACCCCAACCCGGAGCGTAACCTGCCCACTGGTTAAGGATACCTGCCCACTGCATGTGGCGGGCTTCAGTCTGTGCCATTTCATTTTCAAGGATTGCGCGGATTGCAGAAGCATCGTTACCGTCGACCATAAGGCGAAGCCCTTCCTTAAGGAACGGGTCGTCAAGGTCATCGAGACCTTCTTCAAGGGCAAGGATACCTTCGCGGCGTGCTTTTTCAGCAAGGGAAACCAGATTCTGGACAATATTCTTTTCACCGTAGTCAAAAACCTTCATTGTTCGTCCGATGATTCCCCAAATACCGATGACCATGTTCAATGGAGATGAAATGAACAGAGCCATGTAAGAACCACCGATAACAATGATGACAGAAGGGATATCAATAATACCGCCGACAGAAGAACCTGATGAGAAAACACCAAGCAAAACCATGGCAATACCACCAACGAAACCAATTATTGTCGCCAAATCCATTTAGATTCCTCCCAAAACAAACAGAAACGCTACATCTTGCCAGAAGCTAAAGTTCCTGCATGCCTATTTTTTTTCTGTAGGATACGATTCTTTCAATGATTTCTTCAGGAGTTTCGTGAACTACTACTTTTTTTCCTGACAGAAGCGTAAGCGTAAGGTCGGGATTTTCTTCCATAGATTCAATCTGGTGAGGATTAACCCAGTACTTTTTCCCATTTAAACGCGTTACTTCAATCATATTTTACAATAATGAACTGTAAATAATGAATCGTCAAGTAGATTATCGGCATTTTCTAACTTCAACTTTATTTTATGGAAGAAAATAAACATCCTTGCACAAGCTTACCTCAAAATGCGGCAAAAAAACGCCACTTCAGGACACATTCAGTTTATTTTAAGATTCGGCAATAAAAACACGCATCCAAATTTACGAATTTTTTGTTATAAATATAACAAAAATCGGAATTGCACTTGCAAATATGTACCTTTGATTTTAGAGTTAAAGGCATGAAAACACAGATACTTGTAATAGAAGACGTCCCTGAAATGTCACAGCTCATTTGCCTCTACATGACAAATGCAGGCTACGAAACTACAGCATGCGAAAAGGCTGAAGAAGCAATCGCAAAAATGCAGGAAGGATACATTCCAGATCTGGTACTTCTTGACCTTAATCTTCCGGGAATGAGCGGATTTGACTTCCTGAAAAAATTCAGAAGCGAATATAAGCCTACAATTCCGGTAATGATCGTATCCGCAAGGGATGCTGATGACGATATTATTGAAGGTCTTGGACTTGGTGCCGACGAATTCGTTACAAAACCATTCAGCCCTAAAGTTCTTGTTGCCAAGGTACAGGCCCGTCTTACCCGCCTTAGTGCTACAGAAGCATCTGTGGAAGAAACCATCAAATTCGGCCCCTACACTCTTTTCTGCAACAGCTGTGTTCTTAAAAGGGGTGCGGTAAAAATCGCCCTTTCAACAAAGGAATACGAAGTTCTTGAATATCTTGCCCGCAACAGCGAAAAGCCAATTACTCCAGAACAGATATACAATGCCGTATGGAAGACACAGTTTGGCGATATGACTGCAGTTGGCGTTTACATCCAGCGACTCCGCAAAAAGATTGAAGACGACCCATCAATGCCAAAGCATATCGTAACCATGTTCGGCATGGGATATAAGTTCAACGCATAAAACCTGATTTACCGTAAAAGCAATGCACATAAAAAGACAGATATCGCTGCTCATCATCACCCTGCTGATTTTACCGTTGGCCTGCGTAATTGTTTTTCCAATGTTCTATTATTCCCAGATATCCGATTCCAGCCTGATGCAGAGATTTCAAGCAGAAGAATCCTACAATACTTTCTGACAAAAGCTGGAACCAGGTCCGCCGATTCATAGAACAGAAACCACGGGACATTGAAATTCTTGTAATCCACGACAAAAAGCTTTTATTTTCAACTTTCACCGACATGCCGGAAGATTTTAACCTTACACTGAATGATTTCTATTCCTATTTAAAAGCAACATTTTCCGAGTATAACTATCAGATTCAGTCTTTTTATATTGTAGACGATGAGCTTTACATCACAAAAGAAGCAAAGCTTAATCTGGACAAGGACCTCATTGACTACAGCGGACTCATAATCACGAGAAGAAGCGTTCTTTCAAGTCCCAGCTTCAACATCATAAGATTCAGATTCATGCTCCCCTTCTACATCATCATTGTCATAACGGAACTTATCTTCATTGCCTTCGGAATTTTTTTCATAAGGACGATTTCAAATTCCGTAATCAGGCTTAAGCAGGCTACGGAAAACATCATCAACGGCAACATTGATACTCCGGTCGATACTGCCCTGGACAAAAGGGAAGCTGACGAAATTTCAAGTCTTGCAGAAAACCTTGAGAAAATGCGTTTGACCCTCAAGGAAAACAGTGAAAGAAAATCTCGCTTCATCATGGGAATCAGCCATGACTTAAGAACCCCTGTAGCCCTCATAAAGGGATATTCAGAAGCCATAGAAGACGGAGTCATTTGCGGCGAAAATCTTTGCAAATCCGCTTGCCTCATAAATCAGAATGCCGTTCGTCTTGAAGAAATGATAAACGACCTGATCAACTATGTTAAGCTCAACAACACAGACTGGAAGCAGAACCTTACCTCCATTGCCCTGAGACCTCAGCTTGAATCATACCTCTGCAACATGAGGTGTGCTGCAGACATGTACAAGCGCAAGGTAACGGGGAACTTCAACATACCGGACGACCTTACGGTCAAAATGGACGCGAACCTTTTTCAGCGCGTAATAGAAAACCTGTTTACAAATGCCTTACGATACACAAGGGACGGAGACGAAATCTCCCTGAACGCCTACCTCAACAGCAACAATACTCCCGTAGTTACATTCAAGGACACAGGACCTGGAATAGACAAGAAGGACCAGCAGGATGTTTTCGAACTATTTTTCAGGGGAACCAATTCCAGGCGAGAAGACGGTATGGGAATCGGCCTTGCAGTCGTAAAGACAATCATTGAAAGCCACGGATGGAACATTGAAATAAAATCGGAACTCAACAAGGGAACCGAATTCATCATGACAATGAACTGATGAACTGCCCTACAAGCTGGGCTACCCTGGACTTATCCTCTGCGTCTACCGTAACTGCACCGGGAATACCGCGCATGAAGGTGTACTGTTTTTTTGCGTAGTGATGGCTGTCGTTCTTTATCTTTTCCTTTATCTGCTCCATTGAAAGTCCGTCTATAAAAAACTCGCTGTAGCCTATTGCCTTCATTGCAGGAGTCTCTTTCGTATAGCCCATGGACTTTAATTTCTCAATTTCCTGAGGCAGGCCTTCTTCAAACATTTTGTCCACGCGAAGGTCTATCCTTCTGTAAAGGTCATCCTTGTCCCGGTTCAATATTACCGTAAGGAATTCATACTGACTTCTTGGAGCATCAGGCAAGGCAAAGGAACTCAAGGGTTTCCCAGAAGTGTAGAAAACTTCCAATGCACGGCAAATTCTGTATTCGTCATTCACATTGATTCTGGATGCACTGACAGGATCAACTATCTTGAGTTCAGCATAAAGGGCTTCCTTTCCAAGTTCCGAAAGCCGGGATTTTACTTCTGCACGGATTTTTTCATCGCTTTCAGGAGTTTTGGGGGCGCCAAGAATAAAGTTGCGGGCATAGAAACCTGTACCGCCGCAAAGGACGGGAATCTTTTTTCTGGACCAGATTTCGCCGCAAAGTTCATCAGCCTTATCCATGAATTCGCCAAGGCCAAACTGAATTGAAGGATCTGCAAAATCCACCATGTGATAAGGAACTGCAGCCCTTTCTTCCGGTGTAGGTTTTGCAGTGCCTATGTCAAAATATCTGTAGACGGCCTGACTGTCGCAGCTAATGATTTCGCCTTTGTCTTTAAAATCAAAAAGACTGCCGCTCCCGAACAATTCAAGAGTCAAGGCAGTCTTTCCCGTAGCTGTAGGTGCAAAAAATACGATGACAGGAATTTTTGCAGAATCAGCCATGAAATTTAGTTTTTCTTATCTTCGATAGCGTACTGAACTTCTCCAGTGAAAAGCTGACGAGCTGCAAGGCTTACAACCTTACCGTCGTTTTCATAAACAACGCATGAAATATCAGGATCATTATACATTTCAAGCATTGCAATCTGGTAAGCACGGCGGCTATCAGCCACACTAATACCATACATTCCGCCCTTGAATTTTGAAAGTTCTTCTAATGGGAAAATCATCTCACACACCCCTAAATTAAAGTAATTCATTATATATTGTATAGTATTCTTATGCAAGTATCTTATTTTTATAAAACCCCTTTTTAGAATTTTTTTATTGAGTATCCAACAAGTTTGTTTCAAATTTTGAACATTTTATGAAAATGATGAAATACTGGAAGCGAGGTTCTGAACGAAAAAAAATCTGCACAAGCGAAGCGCGGAAGCCTTTTTTTCGGGCAGGGTTCTCGCCGGGAAGTTTTTCATATTTTTTTTAGCTCAAAACTTGAAAATTATTATTTATGTTTACTTAATAAAAAAAATACCGCATGGACGAGGGTTCATCCATGCGGCAAAGGTTGGGTATATCTAAAAACAGTTGATACTATTGTTTAGCCGTTATTAGCGCTTGAGGCTGAGAACTGTCTCAAGGAGACTGTCGCCAGTCTGGATTGTCTTAGCGTTAGATTCGAAACCGCGCTGTGTAACAATCATGTCTGTAAGCTGTTCTGTAAGGTCAACGTTTGACATTTCGAGAGTACCGGCAATGATCTTACCCTTACCCTGTGTCGAGCTTTCGCCTACGTTTGCCATACCAGAGTTGATGCTTTCTGCGTATGTATTGTCACCCTTCTTTTCAAGACCGCCCTGGTTAGTGAAAGATGCCATTGCTACCTGACCGATTGTGCGTACAGAACCGTTTGAGTAAACGCCTGTGATTACACCGCTCTGGTCGATCTTGAAGTTGTCAAGGTAACCGAGCTTGTATCCGTCCTGGAAGTTAGCCTTTGTTGTAGACTTTGAAGCAGCCTGTGTGATTGTGTTTTCCATACTGCCGATTGTTCCAAGGTTAAGGTTGAATGTCTGGCGGTATGGATTTCCATCAGCATCTGCATTCGAGTCAGCTACTGTGTAAGAAGCCTGGAGAACGATTTCACCTTCTGGATTTGACTGGTTTCCTGCACTGTCTGTTACAGATGCAAGCTTACCTGTGTTGTCAAAGTTAAGGATGTATGTGTTTTCCATTCCGTCTGTTCCACCGAAACCGATTCTTGTCTGTGTGAAATCAGCGTTGTCTGGGTCAACATTTACTGTAACTGACCACTGGTTAGGATTTCCTGGAACCTTTGCGAAGTTCATCTGAACCAGGTGTGCTCTACCGTAGCTGTCGTAGATATTGATTCCTGTCTGCCAGGTTCCTTCAATTACCTGGTCTGCAGTTGGGTTTTCTGGAATTTCCGGTGTGTTCTTGTTAAGGTTACAGAAGTACTTAACGTTTTCTGTTGCCTTTGGAGGATCCTTCTGTCCTACAGGAATCACAAGATCAGTTGGTGTAGCTGATGTACGAACGATCTGGCGTCCGTTTACATCTTCTGCCATCCACCCCTGAACTCTCATTCCGTTTGCAGGATTTACGAGTGTTCCGTTTGAGTCTGTACCGAATACACCGGCACGAGTGTAATATGTCTGGTCTCCGTTCTTCATTACGAAGAAACCGTTTCCCTGAATTGCAAGGTCTGTTCCGTTACCTGTTGTCTGAAGGTTACCCTGTGTAAAGATTGTGTCGATAGTTGCAACACTCATACCGAGTCCAACTTCCTTAGGGTTTACACCACCCACTTCTTCTGTTGGACGAGCAGCACCATTAAGCTGCTGGCTGATCATATCCTGGAAAGTTGCACGTCCCTTCTTGAAACCGTATGTGTTAACATTTGAGATGTTGTTTCCGATAACATCCATTCTTGTCTGGTGATTCTGTAAACCTGAAACACCTGCGTACAATGATCTCATCATAAAGATACCCTCTTTTGATTTTTTTGTTTTTATTTACCCAATATATAAAGTCTGCAAACTGCAGGCTTGATACCAATTTTAGTTGCCGTATACGGCTGTAATCTGCTTCATGTCGTAGTACATGTTGCCAACGCGAACCTGTGGGTTCTGACCGTAAGTAACTGCTTCTACAACACCTGATGTCGATGTATCGCCGATAGCAATATCGACAGTTTTTCCGATTGTATTAACACCCTGTGCAGAAACAAGCATCTGGTTCATCTTTGCAAATTCCTGATTCATGTTTGTCATCTGTTCAAGGGAGCTGAACTGTGCCATCTGAGCAATCATCTGTGTATTGTCAGTTGGTTTTGTTGGATCCTGATGTGAAAGCTGTGTGATGAGAAGCTTAAGGAAGTCATCTTTTCCAAGTTCATGAGATGGCTTGCGGCCTTCCACAACAAGAGACTTATTGAATGAGTCAACCTGCATGTTGAGTGCTGCCATTTCCTGAGCACTGAGTTTTGAACTAACTTCGTGAATTCCTTCCATTTTCCTTTATCCCCTTATGCAACAATGCTAACCTGTTTATCAAGACCAGATTCATAAGAACCTGATTCAACAGAATAATCGTCAGAATCAGCGGAGGCAGCATAATTACTGTATGTCCTGTTGCCAAAGAACTGTTCGCTGCCCTGCTGTCTTTCACCCTGCTGTGCAAAAGCACCGGAAGATGAATTGTCGGCAAAACTAAGATTCAAGTTTGCATTCTCAAAACCGCTTTCCTGGAATGCCTGCCTTAAACTATCCATGTTCTGCTTGAAAGCCTCGAAAGCTTCTTTGCTGTGTACAGTTATCTGCCCTGTAATGACATTATCGGCAACCTGCAAATTTATCTTAACATTTCCTAATGCTTCAGGTTTCAAAATCATGTTGATTGATCCCTGGTTGTTGTCGCGAAGGACAATGTTTCCAGCCTTTACGAAATCAGGCACATTAGTCTGAATCTGCTGTGTAAGCATTTCTTGGAATGTTGAACCTGTGGCACCTGCGGCCTGATTGTTTGTTGAAAGAATGTTCTGAGCGGCATTGTCAGACATACTCAACGCTAGGTTTATGTTGTTTTCTGAAGAGTTTTCTGCAGTTTCATTTACCATAGCCTTGAACTGTGCAATCTTTTCTTCAACACTGCGGTTATCAGTAACAGTAAAGATTTCATCAAAAAGAGTTTTTGCTTCTGACTTTACAGAAGATGATGAATCTGCAACTTCAAGAATGAAAGGTGCTTCTTCTTTCTTAAGGTTATTCACTGAAGAAGAATCAATTCTCTGTTCCAAATTTCCAAATGCGGCAACACTCAATTCCGAAGCTTCTGTATTTTCATTTGCAATCTTACGGCCTTCAAGGAATTCTTCTGGATTTTCAACAGAAAGATTCTGGGCATTTGCAATAAGATCCCCTTTGCTTTCATATTCAACTGCATTTTCGATGATAGCAAGGGGATCATCATTGGAAGGAGCTTTTGTCTTGAGGAAAGAATATTCCGATTCATTTACGACAACAACTTCTTCAGGAATTGCATTTGCTTCAACTGAAGATGCCTGAGTTTTCACTTCGTTTTTAACGATAAAATCTGCAGGAATGGCTTCGACAGAAACTTCCTTTTCAAGGTTTTCAGGTTCCTTCATTCCTACATTTTCTGCTGTTTCAAATTCATCCTTTGAAGCAGGCTTATCAATTTCGTTCTTAGAGATTTTATTCTTTGAATTATCTGTATTAGCCGGGCGATTTTCAGCCTTCACTTCCGACTGTTCAGCCTTAACAGGTTCTGAAGTCTCCTGTGCGTGGTTATCAAACCTTACGGTTTTCTTTGTGAAGTCTTCCTTCTTTGACATTGACTTTACCATGTCGCGGAAAGACATCCCTGCTTTTGGTTCATTTTTTAATGAAGAGAAATTCTTTGGCTGATTCTTTGAGTTCTGTGTTTCGAGAAGCTGTAAGTTCAAGGCCTGCATGTGTTCCTCCTGAGGATAAACAAGGAAGCAACTGCAAGCCTTTCAACGGATATTAGTTGATAGAAAGCGGCTTATTGGCCATCTTGCGCTGAATTTCAGCAGCCCTTTCGCCAGGCATAAGTGACAGCCAGTAAGCAACTGTTGAAGCCTCCCCGCTTGCCGCAGCAACTTCATCGGCCTTGCGCAGAACGTCAATTACATCCTGATCATCCATGGCTACAAGAATTGCTACTGCATTCTTAGGTGGCATACCGTTAAGGTTTGCAACAATTTGCTCAATGTTTACACTTCTATCATCGTACTTTTTTACTAAATTATTAAATGTTTTTTCTCTTTCTACGAGAGTTTTTTCTTTGTCCTCAAGTTCAAGGGCAACCTGTGCATTTGCATCTTCCGCAAGCTGAACATCAGATTCACGCTTTGAAAGCTCTTCCGCACGGATTTCAAGGGCTTCAAGCCTCTTTGCAAAGCGGTCGTTGTCAAGGTCGGCCTCCACCAGCTGCTTAGGATTGTCAGCTGTAATGGAAGTCTGAGGAGCAAGTCCAACCATCTTGAAGAGAGGCGCAAAAGTCTTTTTTGCGTGGATTATACCAAGGTAGTCAAACCAGAGCATTCCAAACAAAACAAGAATCACAATGAGAATTATGAGAAGGATTGATTTTCCTAAAACTTTTGCACCTGACACTTTTTACCCCACCTGAAATGAAACTAATTTCTTAGTCTAATTTTCGGTATTTTAATGTAAAAGATTACAACTATCTTGTAATGAGACCACCGATGGCTGTTCCAAGAGTAATGTCGTTTTCCCTTTCGATGATGTCAAAGTAGATTCCGCGCTGGCAAACAAGAACATCTTCAAGATAACCCTTTACGCGGCTGTAAACCTTGTAAAGCTTAAAGAAAGTTGAACCGTTGCAGAGCATGCATACAGGTTTTGCAGCATCCTTTCCTTCACCGCTCTTGATTGCACAGGCTGCAAGAATTGAAGCTGCCATGCGTGCACAGCGTTCTACAAGGGCATCCATAAGCTGGAAGAGGATTTCCTGGTCTTCTGCAGATCCGTCAGCAATCATTGCTCCAAGCTTGTTGTTTGCTGAGTGAGGAGCTACCAGGTAGCATGAAACATCGATTGTTGTAAGGGCATCAAGGGCTGCAAATTTCTTTGAAATTGAATCAGAGAAAACATTTTCCTTGCCTGCAGATGTAAGCATTTCGTATGCAACTGGTCCAAGATATGCACCTGAACAAAGCTTTTCCATGATTCCCATGCCAGGCTTGTCAGACTTCTTGTCAAACGCATAGTCAAAATCGCTTCTTGCAACCTGATTAAACTTACCGCATTCGCAGTTGATGATCTGGCGCTTAAGTCCAGGATATGCAGCATCTTCCTTCTGGATGTATGCACCGTTCATTCCTGTACCAAGGATGAAACCGATGTAAGAAGAATACTCCATGCCTTCATCTGGATTTGCAGCACCTGCAAGCAAAGCAGAAACTGTATCGTTAAGGAGTGTAATGTTAAGCTTGTCGTTCCAGCCGTGTTCCTTAAGGGCAGCTGCAAGTTCCTTTCCGATTGTGCAGCCTTCTACTTCAGGAGCCTTAACTTCCTTTGTAAAGTTGATGAGAACGCCGTCTCCGTCTTCAAGGATTGTAACTGGATAAGAGAAGCAGAAACCGATGTTTGCCGACTTTCCCTTAAGGTGTTCAAGGTTTGATGCAATCTGGTCAAAGAATTCCTTCTTTGAAAGTTCCCTTTCAATTCCAGGCATCTTTGTCTTTTCAAGGTCTGTGATTGTAGGAGTTCCGTCTGCAGCAAAAGAAACAAGGCATGAACGGAAATTTGTTCCGCCTGCATCGATTACGATTACCGATTTGCCTGCTGCTGCCTGTGAAGGTGGTGTTGTAAAAGTACGGATCATTTCTGAACCAACTTTCTTACCCTTGAGCCCCATGTCAAAATCATAGAGCATGGCATTTACAACGCCGTTGATATCCTGGTGAACAGGAAAATTATGTCTGCCCAAGAATGCAGCAACTGAATTATTCATATATGACTCCAAATGAATTGATAAATTTTCAAGAATTATACCATAATTTAT
>JAUNCR010000030.1 GCA_030526505.1 Spirochaetales bacterium | reverse complement strand
AGATTCCTCATGGTGTGGCTGTGTCTATAGATAAAATGTGTGAAAGAAAAAACAAACCTTTAATAGATATAATAGCTACTATATACTGTGAAAAAGAAAACCATAAGAGAATTATAATAGGAAAAAATGGCTCTATGCTTAAAAAAATTGGTTCTCAAGCACGTCATGATATTGAACTTTTTTTGGATAGTAAAGTAAATTTAAATATATGGGTAAAGGTTAAAAACAGAATTAGCCTACTTAAAAATTTTGGGTATGACTCAAATAATCTAAAATAAAAAAGATCTGCTTTAAAGCAGATCTTTTTTATCTTTTCTCATACTCTATTTCATTTAATACTAACTTTTCGCCGTTAAAGCTATATTCAATAGATTGCTCCATAGGCCTTTTATTAGATTTTTGTATAAAAGTTATTTTGGAAAAATGTTAAATTTTTAATTCTGGTGGAGTGATGGTTCTTATGGTGTGGGGAGTTTTTTGATCAATGGGAGGGTAATGGGGATATAATGGGGACAGACCCCTTGAGAGAGGAAATAATAATATTATTATTTTACTATGCATTATATTTGTGGTAAATTTTCAATTATAGGGTATAATTTATAATATGAGAAAATATTCATTTAAAACTTTTGCAGGTGCTCTTGTTTGGGCAGCCTTGCTTTCTTTTGCATGTGATGTTTCCGCAAAACCAAAGTCGGAATATGGCGTTCCTTTCCTCAAGGGGTCCGGAATCGTCAAGATGGATAAATTTGCTGAAGAGCAGGTTAAAGCCATGAAGACTGGATGGAATCTCGGCAACACATTTGATGCAACGAACAATATCGATCGCTTCAGCGGGCAGAATGCCGGAGTTAGTTCCGTTACCAGCTGGGGCATGCCGGAGCCAAAGAAGGAGATTTTTGACGCCCTTGCAAAGGCAGGCTTTAAATGCGTGCGCATTCCTGTCAGTTGGTCAAATCATATTTGCGACAAGGAATATACCATTGACCCTGCGTGGATGGCAAAAGTCAAGAAATTTGTTGATTATGCAATCGAGGATGGTCTCATAGTAATTATCAACATTCATCACGATAATTCCTTTACAGAATCTGGATTTAGATATGGACGTGGTTTCTATCCTTCTGACAAATGTTATGCCGAATCGGAAAAATTCGTCGTTCGCGTTTGGGAACAGATTTGCGCACAGTTTAAGGAGTATTCGGAATATGACCTTGTGTTTGAAACGCTTAATGAGCCTCGCTTGAGATATTACCCTCATGAATGGAATTTTACCAATACTTGCGAAAAGTGTAAGGAAGCAATGAACTGCATCAACAATCTTAATCGGAAGGCTGTTGATACAATCAGGGCAAGTGGTGCGGCAAATGAAAAGAGACTTATCATGGTTCCTTCAATTGCTGCGGATCCTGGGGCTGCCCTTGCAAAGGAGTTCAGGCTTCCTGATGATCCTTCAAAGCGACTTGCCCTTTCCACTCATGCTTATGCACCTTACAGTTTTGCAATGCAGAAGAACAAGGACGGTGGTTCTTCAAAGTTTACTGGTGGCCACAAGTCAGAACTTGACCAGATGTTCAAGGCTTTGAATGATAAATTCATTTCAAAGGGTGTGCCTGTTGTAATGGGTGAATACGGTGCAACAAATAAAGACAATATTGCTGACCGTGAAGAATGGACAAGATATTATGTTGGCGGTGCAAAAAAATACAACATCTGCTGTGTTCTTTGGGACAACAACTCACCAAAAAATCCAAATGAATCGGAACGCTTTGGTTTTCTGAATCGCAATACATGTGAATGGTATTTCCCAACACTGATTGAAGAAACAATGAAGGTGTTTGAATAGTTTCTTAACTTCGATTAAAAATAATGAAGCTCCAGGCGATTTGTCTGGGGCTTTTTTTTGTTGTTTTGGACTTTTTATTGAACCGAGGGGACAGACCCCTGACGAAAGCTTTGCTTTCATAGAGGTTTGTGCCTTCCGTAACTTTCGTCACACGAATTGCGGGGCAATTCGTGATAGAGGGGACAGCCCCCTATTAAAGGATGTCTACATGTTCTCCGGCAAGGGCTTTATTCATGCTTCTTACGGCACAGAACTTTCCGCACATTGAACAGGTGTCATCGTGTTCCGGGGCACGGCTGTCGCGGATTGCCTTTGCTGTTTCAGGATCCAGGGCGCATTCCCACTGGGCATCCCAGTCAAGCTTACGTCTTGCATCAGCCATTTTGTTGTCTATGTCCATTGCACCCTTTACACCCTTTGCAATGTCGGCTGCGTGGGCTGCAATCTTGCTTGCAATGATTCCCTGCTTTACATCGTCAACATTTGGAAGGGCAAGGTGTTCTGCCGGAGTTACATAGCAGAGGAAGGCGGCACCATTCTGGGCTGCGATTGCTCCGCCGATGGCAGATGTGATGTGGTCGTAGCCTGGTGCGATGTCTGTTACCAAAGGTCCAAGAACATAGAAAGGGGCACCCATGCAGATTGTCTGCTGAATTTTCATGTTTGCTGCAATCTGATCCATTGGCATGTGTCCTGGTCCTTCAACCATTACCTGAACATCCTTTGCCCATGCGCGCTTTGTAAGTTCTCCAAGGCGGACAAGTTCTTCTATCTGGCAAACATCGGAAGCATCTGCAAGACAACCTGGGCGGCATGCGTCACCCAAAGAAATGGTTACATCGTGTTCACGGCAGATTTCAAGGATTTCGTCGTAGTATTCGTAGAACGGGTTTTCATTTCCTGTCATGGTCATCCATGCGAAAACAAGGGAACCGCCGCGGCTGACGATGTTCATCTTGCGCTTGTGTTTTTTAATCTGGTCTATGGTGTGGCGTGTGATTCCGCAGTGAAGGGTGACAAAGTCTACGCCGTCTTCTGCGTGAAGGCGAACTACATCGATGAAGTCCTTTGCTGTCAATGTTGCAAGGTCCCTCTTGTAGTGGATTACGCTGTCGTATACTGGAACAGTACCGATCATTGCCTTGCATTCTGAAGTAAGTTTTCTGCGGAATGGAATAGTGTCTCCGTGGCTTGAAAGGTCCATGATGGCTTCAGCACCCATTTCTACAGCTGCATTTACCTTTTTCATTTCAACATCGTAGTCCTTGCAGTCGCGGCTGATTCCAAGGTTAACATTGATTTTTGTTCTGAGCATTGAACCAACTCCTTCTGGATCAAGGCAGGTGTGGTGCTTGTTTGCACAGATTGCAACTTTTCCTGTGGCAACCAAAGGCATGAGTTCTTCTACGCTCATCTTTTCCTTTGCGGCAACGATTTTCATCTGCTCTGTAACGATGCCGCGTTTTGCAGCGTCCATTTGTGTTGTGTACTGTTCCATTTTATTTCTCCTGGTTTATTTTCCTTTGTTTGAAAAAATATAGTTGTGCATCATTGGTCCTGAACCGTGTCCAAGATCAAGTCCCGCCTTAAGGCATTCAGTAATGTAGTTTTTTGCAAGCTGAACTGCGCATTCAAGTGGATTTCCTTTTGCAAGGTAAGTTGCAATGGCGCTTGATAAAGTGCATCCAGTTCCGTGTGTATTTTCGTTTTCGATTCTTTCTGATGTAAACCAAAGGAATTCGTTGTTTCCGTAGAGAACATCGTTTGCATCATTTATGCTGTGTCCGCCTTTTACAAGAACATTGATTCCGTAGCGGGTTGAAATTTCTTTTGCGGCAAGAACCATTTCGTTTTCAGAAGTGATTTTATTTCCGCATAGGATTTCTACTTCCGGAATGTTTGGCGTGATTAAAGTTGCAATTGGAAAAAGTTCTGTGGTTAAAGTTTCAACAGCCTTGTCTGCAATCAATTTGCTTCCGCTTGTTGCAACCATTACGGGATCAATGACAATGTTTTTTGCCTTGTAGAATTTCAGTTTTTCTGCAATTACCTTTATGAGTTCAGGATTTGAAACCATGCCGATTTTTACCGCGTCGGGCACAATGTCCGAAAAAATCGCATCGATCTGGTCTGCAAGAAAATCAGGTGTGCTTTCCTGAATGGATTTTACTCCGAGAGTATTCTGTGCGGTCATGGCGGTAATGGCACTCATGGCGTATGCACCGTTGCAGGTAATGGTCTTTATGTCTGCCTGGATGCCGGCACCGCCAATTGAATCGCTTCCGGCAATGGTTAGAACTGTATTCATCTAATATCCTCCCAATTGTAGTCGGCTATTTTTTCTATCTCTGAGAAGTTTTCCTGAATGTCCCGGATCGCAACTGTCTTCAATCCCATTTTCCTTGCTGTCTCGATTGCGTGGATTCCATCTTCAAAAACAAAAGTTTCTTCAGGTTTTGTCCCGAGTTGTTTAAGGCATGTGTTAAAAAGGTCCGGAGTGTTTTTATCGCCGGTAAAGATTCCGGAAAAATATTTCATCAGGTCAAGCCTGTCAAACGCTGCCTTTATGAGTTCCTGTTCTCCGCTTGATGCAATTACCATTGGAATGTTTTGACCGTGAAGTTTCTGGATGTATTCAAGCATTCCTTCTTTGACGGGAGCTTCCTTCAGGTAAAAGTTTTTTGCGCACTCAATGACTCCCTTTTTGATATCCGGTTCAGTAAGTGGCAGGTTATACTTTTCCTTCATGTATGAAGCCACCACATCAATTGTTGCAGAAAGAAATTTTCTGTCGATGTCTTCCTCTGTGTGTATGCCCAATGTGGAAAGATATGTCTTTGACAAATGGGCCCACATTGGCATTGTGTCGAGTATGGTTCCGTCTACATCAAATATGGCGGCTTTCATCAGTCAATGATTTCCTTTGTTTCTGCAAGAAGATCTTTGCATGCGCCTTCAATGTCTTTCTGTGCAAAGATTGCGCTGATTACGCTTATGCCTGCAAAGCCAAGTCCCTTGAGTTCCTTTATGTTTTCTTTTTTTATTCCGCCGATGGCAACGACCGGGATCTTTACTGCGGCGCAGATTTCCTTGCAAAGGTCATGGGAAAGTACCCAGCAGTCATCTTTTGATCCTGTTGGGAATACGGCACCAACACCTAGATAGTCGGCGCCCATTTTTTCTGCAAGGATTGCTTCTTCAACTGTCTGTGTTGAAACACCAAGAATCTTGTCCGGTCCAATGAGCGCGCGGACATCCTGTGCTGCCATGTCGTTCTGTCCAACATGAACACCGTCGGCATCAACTTTTTTTGCAAGTTCCACATTGTCATTGATGATGAATGGCACATTGTATTTTTTACAGAGGGCCTTAAGTTCTACAGCTTCCCTGTAAAAATTTTCTTCATCCAGATCTTTTTCGCGGAGCTGGAGCATTGTTGTTCCGCCTTTAAGTGCAAGTTCAACATCGTCTGCAAGGTTGCGGCCATTAAGCCAGTATCTGTCTGTGATTCCGTATAAAAGCAAATCTTCTTTTTTCATCTGTAAGTCCTATTTTTCAAGCTGTTCGTTAAGGCGCTGGATTTTTCCGTCCATTGTGTTTGTGTATCCTGGGCGGATGTCAGCCTTTAAGATTACTTCCGTGCGGATTCCTTTTTCTGCAAGAACCATTGTTGCATCCTTTACGCACTTCATCACTTCGTCCCATTCACCTTCAATTTCAGTAAACATGGAGCAGGTTTTGTATTTAAGTCCGGAAGCGGCAATCACCTTGCAGGCTTCTGCAACATAAGATGAAAGTTCGTCTCCAACACCAAATGGCGCGATTGCAACTGCTATCAATGTATTCATTTTGTTTTCCTTAATCCTGGTTTAGATGATTTCGATTTTTGAATTCTTGATTCCCTTTGAAGAAATCTGGTAGAGCTGGTCCAGGAACAATGGCTGGAAAGTTCCCGGGCCCTTTGCTTTCTTTTCAGCTTTCATTGCAGCTTCGTTGTACAAAATTGTTGCAGTAAGGGCCGCGATAAACGGAGTTGCAACATTTCCATAGACTGCACATACGCCGCCAAGGGAACAGCCTGCACCCGTAATCATTGGAAGATATTCTGAACCGCCGTGGCAGAGTACTGTTGTGGTTCCGTCGGTAACAAGGTCAACTTTTCCGCTGACTGTAACTGCACCGCCTGTATATTTTGCAAGGGCAATGGCAGCATCCTTTGCAGAAAGAACTTCGTCAGTGCTGTCCACACCGCGAACTCCGCTTTCTTTTTTTTCTGTAAGTTCCCAGAGGGAAGCAAGGGCGATGACTTCGCTTGCATTTGCACGGATGATCTTTGGCTTGAATTCCTTGAACTGCTTCAGGATGTCCGTGCGCTGTTCACCGATGCCGATTCCTACAGGATCAAGGACCCAGTTGTTTTCGGTTTCAAGACAAGCCTTTGCTGTGCGAGGCAAAGTTTCAGGATAGCAGGTAAACTGTGTTCCCATGTTGATGTACATGGATTTGCTTATCTTTGCCATCATTTCGCCTTCGTCGGCAAGATAGACCATGGCTGCTGAGCCGCCGCTTGCAAGCTGTGCGTTTGCTACGAAATTGATTGTAACTGTGTTTGTGATTGATGGTGCAAGAGGATTGTTTTTGCGCACCATCTCCAATGCAGAATTCACTTCTGCAAGAAGAGTTGATTTATCCATAATGTTCTCCCTACGCTGGTATTGTCCAGACAGGTTCAAAGGGTCAAGACTGACAGTCTACTCTCAGCCGGCTTTGCGCCAGCTCCCCCATTTGTTGTTTGCTATTCTATTTTATATTGCAGATTTTGTCATCCATACCTTTGACTTCCATCTGATGATCATGAGGCATGCCCTGAAACATTCGTCGCAAGCCATGGCCACTATGATTCCAAAGAAGCCCATTCCTAAAACTCTGCTGAAAAGCCAGGCAAGTCCAAAGGATATGCACCAGTTGGAAAAGATTCCTGCCTTTACCGGAAAGTGAATGTCTCCAGACGCCATCAGTGATGGAATTGCAATTACGTTTACGGCTCTTCCTGTCTCAAGGAAGAATGAAATAGGCATGATGGAAAGAAGTATGTATTTGATTTCGTAATCGCTTGTAAAGATTCCAACCATTTGCCTTCGCAAAATGAAAATTACTACGGCAAGGCACAGGCTGAAAGCTGTTCCTGTAGCAATGTATCCGAATAATTTTTTATATGCAGTTTCGTGAAGTCCCGCACCGCAGTAATGTCCTGTTTTTATCTGGGCTGCATTCCCGATGGAAATTGCAATCATATAGATGAACCTGAGTATTGTTCCAAAATATGTGAAGGCTGCAATGGATGCTGTTCCGTGGGAAGAAATCAAAACCATGACGGCCATCTGGGCAAGGTTCCATGAAACGCTTTCTCCTGCAGTTGGAACTCCGATCTTTAAAATCTGTTTCCATTCGGCAAAATTGATTTTCAACGGCGCGTTGAATTTGTATTGAGTGTCCTTGAGTGTAAAAACTTTTATTGAAAGGACTATGGCTCCAACTGCCTGTGCAGTAACGGTGGCAACTGCAACACCTTTAACGCCGAACACAGGAAGCCCGAACCATCCGTAAAGTGCAATTGCATTTCCAAGTATGTTTACGGAGTTTGCGCAGGCATTTACAATCATTGCGGTTCTTGTGTGTCCGTAGCTTCTTAAAATTGTAGACTGAATCATGGAAGTTCCGCAGAAAACCGAGAAGAGGGCGTAGATGAAAATGTATTCGCTTGCATATTGGCGTACGTCATCTTCAAGTGTGTAGTGCTTTAAAATCTGAGGAACTGCAAAGGCAAATGTCATCCCGATTAAAAGGGCAAAGAAGATTATCATCTGAAGGCAGGTTCTTGAAAGGGATTTGGCACGGTCATATTGTTTTCCGCCAAGAAGATTTGTAAGGGAAATTGTTGCACCGCTTGGAATTACCTGCATGAAAGTAATGAGGAACCAGGTGTACTGGGTGACGAGTCCAACGGCTGCAACGGCACTGTCGGAATATCCTGACAGCATGAAAATGTCCACGCTTGAAAAGGCAAGGAAGAGAAGGTTTTCAATTACAATCGGATAAGCGATTTTTATGAGGGATGTATTTGTTACATCAATCTGTTTTGTCTCTGACATAAATATCCTCTGTGATTCCGTTCTACCAATAGAAATATTTTAAGTCAATAAAGATTCAGTTTAAAAATCATAAATTACCGTTATGGGAATTTTGTTTTAATTGCAGGTGAGTTTTGGACAAATGTCCTGTTTATAAAATAGAATTAATGAACTGAACCACTTCTTCAGCGCCGTTTACAAGAACTCCGCCCATTCCCATTTTTACAGGAAGAGAAAGGTCTATGTCGTAGCGGTCGCCGATGGAGATGCATTCTTCTGCTTTTGCTCCAGTGCGTTCCAATGCAAGATCAAGGATTTCCTTTGCAGGCTTTGACTTCCTGCAGGTGTCCAATCCTATGATTTCTGGAATAATTTTATCAAGACCAAGAACCGCCAAAGTCTTTCTTGCGGCTTCCTCAGGATTGTTTGTTACTGCAATGAGGTTGAAGTTTTCAGCGGCTTTTTCGAGTGCTGCTTTTAGTTCGGCATTAGGCTTAAGAAAATTCTCAGGCTTTAAAAGTTCAATTCTCCACCTGATGCTTGTGTCGATGTCCACACCAAAATTAAGGAAGACATTTCCAAGGCTGATTTTCTTTCCGTCGTTTTCAGCGGCGTATTTTTTTCTGAAGTCGGCGATCTTTTTCCTTGCCTTTTCATGGGTCATGCCGTTGATGTCTGCCCAATGTCGAATCTGTACATCAATCTGTTCCTGAACGAACTCGGCGCTGGTGTACAATGTTCCGTCTATGTCAAAAATGAGTGTGGTTGGATTTTTTGGTAGATTGAAAGTTTCCATGTTCTATTCTTCCACTGCCGGAATGAAAAGTTTTCCCGCATTGAAAAGTTTTTTCGAAGCTTCCTGAATCGAACCGAAAATGCCCATGCTTGCAAGAGCCATAGCCGCATCGCCAAGAAGTTCGCTGTCAGAACATTCAGGCACCTGGATTTTCATTCCGGTAATGTCTGCCTTCATCTGGTTTCTCTTATCGTTGCTTGCCTGTCCGCCTGTTATGGTCATCTTGTCTGGGAAAGGAAGTCCCTTTTCAGATGCAGCTTTCCTTAAAGTTTCGATTGCAGTCTTTACGTCGAGGGCAGTCTGAATCAAAAGGTATTTCCCCTGGTCCAATGCTGCGCTTGATCCGTCGCTGTCGATCATTCTGTCCAGAAGGTCGTTGTAGTCTACTGATTCACCAAGTTCGCGGTCAATCTTCTGCTTGAAGGCTGCAAACTTTGAGCCGCTGTCAGGAAGAAGGACGCTGGCATTCCAAAGGCCTGGAACAATTGAAGGAAGTGTCCTGATGTTGTCGCCGTAAAGCGGTTCCTTGGTGCAGTAGTTGATTCCTTCGCTGGAACCGGCCCTGTCGCAGATTGTGTTTTCTTCAACTGTTGCTGTTCCTACAAGGGCTGCAACAAAATCAGGGGCTCCAAGGAAAACTGGAAGTCCGTCTTCAATTCCGTGTTCTTCACCGCCGATGAATGAAACTGCCTTGTGTGTAAGTCCGCCGATTCTTTCCGAAGACATTTTGAATGGCGGAAGTTTTGCAGCATCCTCCGAAGTCAAACCTGCGGCTGCAAGGTCTTCATCAGTCCAATAGGCTTTCCTGTATCTTTCGTCCGGAAGAATCGTGCAGGCCTTGTCCGTCAAAAGCCAGATAAGGTATTCCGGTGCTCCGAAAATGTACTGGGTCTTTTCCCAAACCTGGGAATATTTGTTCTTGAATGAAATTATGCGAGGAATGAAAAGGGAAGGGCTCTTTATCTGAACTGCTTCTTCGTTCCATAAAAACGTTTCGCCTGAAGTTGCAACAAGTGTAGGTCCGTTTCCGCTGATGCAGATTCCGTCAACCTTGGATTCCGGAGCCTGTTCAAAAAGTTCGGTTGCCGCATTCTGAAGGGCAGGGAACCATTCCTTTGAAGAATGTTCGGTTTTTGCGAGGAGAAATTTTCTGCGGCTTTTTGCAAGGACTTTTCCTTCGTCTGTAATGAGTGCCGCTTTAAGTGATGATGTTCCGATATCTACGCAAAGAATTGTCATATAAAAAATTATATCACTTTAAAAACAAAAACCCAACATTCCGGTAAAGAAATATTGGGCCTTGAATCAGTTTAAGAGTTTCTGCGCCGATTGAGCTGGTCGAAATCAAGCAGATTTAACTATAATTGCGGTAATTTCGACTGGCTCAACCACCGCAATATCAATCGCCTACTGTTCGTTGCTGTTTGCAGGTGTGCTTGCCTTGATAAGCTTGTCGATGATCGAGCGGTTGTCAAGGAGGTCACCCAAAGACTGGTTGTGGTGGAGTCTTGTGATGACATTTGCAAAAAGACCAGAAACATTTGTGCTGATGTACCATTCGCGGTTAAGAAGATCTTCGTGGTAAACAGCGTTTGTTCCGATGATTCTGTAGAACAATCCCTTCTTGTATGCTTCGTCGAACTGTTCGATGGCATTTCCTGTAAAGAATGGAAGGGAAATTGCAGCGATAACCTTTGTAGCACCGTTGTTGTGGAGGAATTCCATAGCCTTAAGCAATGTTCCACCAGTACCGAGCATGTCGTCTGCAAGGAAAGCAACCTTTCCCTGAACATCACCAAGAAGCTTTACGCTCTTGATGTTTGTATTCTTTGCATCCTGAGTAACAACAGAATAGTCTCTCTCTTTGTAAATCATTGCGAGAGGCTTCTTGAGTCCTGTTGCGTAGAACTTGTTGCGGTCGATGGCACCTGTATCTGGAGATACAACTACCAGGTCTTCCTTTGTAAGGTCAACTGCCTTTGCAAGTTCACGGATGATCTGATATGAAGCGTGAAGGTTTTCACAGTGTGTGTGTGCGAATGCGTTTACGATTTCGCGTGAGTGGAGGTCGAGGGTGATGATTCTCTTAACTTCCATTGATTCATAGATATGTCCAAGGAGGGCTGCTGTAAGTCCTTCGCGGCTCTTCTTTTTGTGCTGGCGGCTGTAAGGGTAAGCTGGAACAACAAGTGTAATCTGTCTTGCACCGGCCTGACGAACTGCGTCGATTGTAACGAGGAGTCCCATTACATGGTCGTTTACAGAAAGCTTGAGCTTTGCCTTTCCACCGTTCATAAGGATTTCTTCGTGGTTTTCAACATCCTGGAAAATGTAAACATCCTTACCGCGAATGCATTCGTTGAGTTCGCACTTGAATTCACCGTTTGCGAAATATGTGAAAGATGCGTTTACCTTGAATACAGGAGGACGATACTTTTCGATATTTCCACGGATGCAAAGGTCGCTGGTATGAACGTCGTTTTCAAGGTTCATCTGCTGAACTACTTTTTCCTTTTCAATACCATAACGTTTTGCGATTACATCACTCTTGAGGGAAAAACGGTGTTTGTACATGTGACGAAGATGAGTGATTACTTCATTGGCGAAGGATTCTCCACCAGGACAGGCTACGACAGCGAGGTCGGTTGGTTCAGAATACGGCATTATTCTTACCCCTTAAAAATATAGATTGTAAATGTCCAGAGGTCATCATACAGAGCTAATTACTGCAGATTCCTGTTGGAATTTGTTTGCAAATAATACCGTTTTATGCAGTTTTTTTCAATTAGTTTGAATTGAATTTCTGCGAAGGAGTCACGAACCAGATGGCTTCCAGAGGTTCTGTCCCTGAATTTTCCAGGTGATGTGGAAGGTTTGCGCTGAAGGTGATGCTGTCTCCTGCTGTGATTTGGTAGCTTTTGTTCCCGTGGTAAAGGATGCCGGTTCCCTTTGTAATGAGCCCCATTTCCTTGCCGATGTGTCCGTAAAGACCGCGGTGGGTGTGGGAGCCGACGGGAATGGTCACCGTATAGCTTTCAAAGGAATTTTCTCCGTTTCCGCTGTAGGAATCCGAAAGCTCCTTGTACACCACATCGTTTTCGTTGAGGGTGCGCCTTTCTTCCTTATGGGTGATGGAAACAGGCCTGTTGCGGGTATATTCTTCAAAGAGGTATTCAAGGTTGATGTCCAAGGCGTTTGCAAGTTCAAGGAGTGTGTCGATGGCAGGGGAAACCTTGTTCCTTTCGATCTGTGAAACAAGGCTTTCGCTTACTCCTGCTGCCTGGGCAACCGATTTAAGGGTCATGTGCTTCTTTTCGCGCACATCCCTAAGTTTTTCACCAAAATGATATGTCTTTTTTTCTTCGATTACTTCGTCGCTCATGTCTAAAGGTATTCCTTTGCAAATGTGTCGTTCTTCTGCTTTTCCCTGTTCTGTTCCATGATGAACTTGAAGAAGTGGTCTTCAAGAGTGTTCTTTGGACCAGGAAGGTGAAGCCTCTGTCTAGCACGGGCATTGTCGCGGCGGACTGTATAAAGCAGGTAGAAGTCGCGGTAGTCAAGGTTGATGTCTGTCTTAACGCGTTCCCCAAGGTATGCGCTTACTTCGTCACGACCAATGGACTTTACGCCCTGATCGCGGAGTATGCCCTTGAGCCTTAAAATCTGTTCGTATGAAACTCCAAAAAGGAATTCTTCCATTGCCTGTGTGACCTCAGGATCTGCAAGCCTTTCGCGGATGAAAGCATTCCACTGGTCGTCCATCTGGAGTGTTACCATAAGGAGTTCGCTTGTTCCCATCATTGTACCGAAGGCTGGGGCAAGCTTGCGTCGTGCCGTCCAAACGGACTGAAGAACCGGAGCAATGTCGTTGATAGTCTGGTCGCTTCTGTGTTCCCAAAGGATGATCAGGCTGTTTGCAATTTCACGGCGGATGTCCAGGGCAATGTTCTTGTCTTTGATGAGGTTCATGTAAACATCTTCAGCCATGAGGGTAAACATCATGGAGATTGTTTCGTCGCTGTATTCCTTTACTTCCTTGTCAGTCATCTTTGCATAGTTTTTTGCAAGCTTGGACATTGAGAAGAAAGTGTGGATTTTTGCAACAAGGAAGCCTTTTCCAAGAATTGCCTTTGAAGGCATATGCAATGTTGTATCACCGTCTTCCTGATATGAAATCAATGTTTCAACCAGGGCTTCAGGGGTTCTTGTAGAAGTAGTGGTGTTTGCCCTTTCAAGAAGTGAAGGGAAGTATGCGATTGCCTTTGCAAGGTTCGTGACATCCGTAAGTCGGCTCTGGAGTCTGTCCACTCTGTCCGGTGCATTCTGTGCAAGGGCTGAACTTAAACGGTCGATGAGTTTTTGCTGGTGGTTTGTAAATACGATGATACCGGTCTGAATGATATCGTCTTCTTTTTGAGAAGCATTGTCAAAGAATTCGTCTATGCTTACAGAATCAAAAGAGGAATTTCTGATTGCTTCAAGTTCCTCTTCTTTGTTCAGTTTTTCCATAGTAATTCCCACCATTTCGTATTGTTTGTTAAGTTCTTCTAGTTTACTTCATTATAATCTATCAAATGCAATTTGAGAAGTAAGAATTTAAGAGGCAGTAAACTTTTTTTAATGGCGCTTAAGATTCCTATAAACAGCATTTCCTTCAACGCTGAACAAAATAAGCCGATAAATAGATTATGGGAAAAAGGCTTTTTTTTATTTTAGGTTTACTCTCGTTTAGTGTTTCTGTTTTTGCCCAGCAGACAAGGGGAATTGTGGAAACTCCAGAAATGCAGGTGCTTGCAGAGGATGTTTTCCTTGTACAGCATGTTGATTCCAATAGGGAAAAAAAGGGTTTTGACCTTTATGTCCGCAGAAAAAGCCGCATTAAAAGCGTAATGCTTGTTGAAACTACAAAAGATCCGGGTGGAAAAGAGCCCAACTACGCATACCGCGCCGGTGAATGGAATGCAGTAAACGGCGATGAAATCCGCTACCTTAACGGTCAGGAACTTCATTCCGAATCTGCAAAGTACAGCCTTATTTCCTCCACTGCAGTTCGCCATGAAAAGCTTGGGGAATGCTTCCACATCTATATTCCGGAAATCCTTCATTACGGATACCCATGGTCAAGAAACGGAACCGTTCAGATTGGAAAGGGAACTTTCATCAACATAAGGACTTTTGAAAAGCCTTACGGTGACTATACAGGTCGCTTCATGGACAATGCCTTCATGTTTGATTTCGGCAAGGTTCCGCCAAAGAAGCCTGAGCCTCCAGTTGAGCCGGAAGTAATTCTTACCGACGATTACAATTCCGTTGCCGCAGAAAAATTTGCGGAGATTGCAAAGGACGGAATGCTCTACTATTCAAGGCCTGAAAAGCTTACGGAAGATCTTCTTTCCGCCGTTGAAAACATTACGCCTCACGGCAAGGTGGATGTTGTATTTGCCATTGATACTACGGGCAGCATGAAGGACGACATGGAAATGCTCAGGAATGAATGGGTTCCAAAACTCCTTGAGCAGGTGAAGGAATTCGAAGACATGAGGCTTGGTCTTCTTTTCTACCGCGACTACAACGATTCCTACAATTACAAGGGGCTTCCCGTAAAGTTCTTTGACTTTACCCGCAACACATCCCAGTTCGTAAAAAATCTTGATACGGTCTTTATTCGCGGAAACGAGGGCGGTGACATACCGGAAGCCGTTTATGAAGCCCTTTGGTCTGGCCTTACTTTCTATGAGTGGCGTGATGACGCTGCAAGAAAAATAATCCTTATCGGGGATGCTGAACCTCACCCAAAGCCGAGGGGACCAAAGAAAATATCACAGGAAAAGGTTATGGAACTTGCAAAGAAAAAATCCGTGACCTTGGACTGCATCATTGTTCCGGATGAAAAAGCAAAGAAATAGAAATAAAAAAACAGCCTGCCGAGTTTCCAGCAGACTGTTTTTTTTAGAATGTTTTTGTCAGTCAATTAAGTTATTTCTTTTCGTTCTTTGCGTTGCCCAGGTTTTCCTTAACCTTTGCGTAGTCATTGAGGGCCATTTTTCTGTAGGCGCCAGGAAGCATTCCAGGTGCGCTTGAATCATAGATTTCCTTAAGTTCGATAAGGATAGGTTCTGCTTCCTTGTATTTCTTCTGCTTTACATAAATGTGTGCGATTTCGTAGCGAGCTTCAACATAAATGGCAGGGTTGTTTCCATAGCGCTGGATAAGGGTTTCGTAGCATTCGATAGCCCTCTGTTTTTTACCCTTGTCAAAAGCAGTCTGCGCCTGCTGTATGATTTCAAGTGATGTTGCCTCTGGAGGGATTGCAAAATCCTGTGAGTGGCATGAGATGAATGCAAATGTAATGGCTGCAAGAATAAGGGCACTGATTTTCTTCATATTTTTTTCCTTGTGCTAAAGTCTATCATTCTATATGAATAAAATCAAACGGAGGCCCTGTTGGTTACAGACTGATTTTTTTTTCGTGGGTTCTATCCTGCTTGCGGGGCAAAGGAGGTGACTGGTGTGCCTGTTCCGCTTTTCCCACTGTTTGAAGTTTCCGTGATTTTGTTCTATTATTGACCCAAATGGCAACAAAGAAATCTGCACCTAAAAAGAAACGGTCTCCAAAAAAACGCAAGCCAAAGGTAAAGCTTGACAACAAGAAGGTAATGGCTGTTGCCGCCATCATGATTTTTGTTTGTGCCGTAATCCTTTCGCTCACCTTCATTGTTTCTGCACCTGAAACAAAAACTTCTTCGACCCAGAAAAAAAACAGGACTGCAGTGGAAAAGCAGGCGAAGCCAGAGCAGAAAAAAAAGCCTGCCGTAGCAAAGACAGATTCAAAGCCTGCTGCTAAGTCTGAAAAATCTCAGCCTGTAAAAACTGAATCACAAAAGAAGCCTGAGCCAAAGCCAGAGGCAAAAAGGCCTTTGGAAAAAAGCGAGGTTAAAACCCAGCCTAAGAATGATGCTGCCCTCCAGCCAAAGAAAACTGAAAGGACAGAACCCAAAGCGGCTCCAAAAATCGAAAAGAAAACTGAAAGCAAGGTTCAGCCTAAGGCAGAAACAAAGCCGGCGGAAACCTCTTCCAGGTTCAGCATTCCCCAGAGCAGGAACAATGCAAGGCTTTGCTTCATCATCGACGATGGAGGGCAAAAGACTGCTAACCTCAGAAAATATACTACTCTTCCATTCCCTATAGCAGTTGCCGTTTTGCCTCAGCTTGGGGCCACAAAGGAATGTGCAAGAATCGTTGTTGCGGACAGAAAGGAACTGATGCTGCATCAGCCTATGCAGGCACAGAACCTTAAGATGAATCCTGGTCCTGGTGCAATTCTTCCGGACATGAGCCTTAGGGAAGTTTACGCAACGGTCAGCAAGAACCTTTCAGAACTTGGTCCACATGTAAAGGGTTTTAACAATCACGAAGGATCCCTCATCACCTGCGACCTTAACATGATGGGGGCTGTCCTTGATGCGGCCGCCGACAACAAGGTTTACTTTGTGGATTCAAGGACTTCAAAGGATACAATGGCGCCTTTTGCAGCCCTTGAACGAGACATGAAGATTCTTGAAAGGGAAGTGTTCATTGACGACATCATTGACCGCGCGGAAATGCTCAAGCAGATCATGCGTGGAATTGATATAGCAAACAAAAAGGGAAAAGTCATCATGATTGGTCATGTAGACAAGTCAGCCCAAATCCTCCCGGCCCTCCTTTCCGAAATGTACCCGGAACTGAAGGCAAAGGGATACAGGCTGGTTTTCCCTTCACAGCTTTTGTAACCATGCATTCTCGTAATGCAGAATCGTCACAGCTTAAATCACTGTGACTTTATATAAACAACATATTTGAAAACACGGAGCAAAGGTTCGTGTAAAACTGCGGTTTGCGACCCATAAGATATCTGAGGACTTGTCCGAAGTTTTTTGAGTGGGAAGGGAGCACTCTAGCAGGCTTTGCACGGTTCTTTGCGGGAGTGGTTTTTAAAACTTTTTTTGAGGATATATGAAAGTATTAGGAATTGAATCAAGCTGTGACGAAACAGCCTGTGCTATTGTCGAAGACGGAAAGAAAATCCTGAGCAATGTTGTTGCAACACAGATTCCGTTTCATGAGATTTACAAGGGAGTAGTTCCTGAAATTGCAAGCCGCAAGCATGCGGAATGGATCCTTCCTGTTGTCCGCCAGGCCGTAACGGAAGCAGGACTTACCTTTGATGACATTGACGCCATTGCCGCAACAAACAGACCGGGACTTATGGGTTCCCTTCTTGTAGGCCTCACTTTCGGCAAGACTTTGGCATGGTCTTTGAACAAGCCTTTCTATGCAGTGAACCACATGCTGGGGCACATGTATGCAGCGCACCTTGAAAATGACATTCCATATCCGTACCTTGGACTCCTGGTTTCAGGTGGACACAGCATCATTGCCAAGGTAAACGGATTTGACGATCTTGAAATTCTTGGAACAACAATTGACGACAGCGTAGGCGAAGCCTTCGACAAGGTTTCGAAATTCTATGATCTTGGATATCCGGGGGGAGTCATCATCGATAGGCTTGCCCAGAAGGGAGATCCAAAGGCCTTCAGTTTCCCGACACCAAAAATGGATAAGGGGGAACACCGCTATGATGTTTCCTTTAGCGGACTAAAGACTGCCGTAATCCATCAGGCAGATTCTTTCCTTAACCCAGGTTACGAAAAGACTGTTGAAAACATTGCCGCTTCCTTCCAGGAAACCGCCTGCAGAACTTTGGTTTCAAGGCTCATGCGTGCAGTGGAAGATACAGGACTTACAACAGTTGTTGCAGGCGGTGGTGTTGCCGCCAACTCAAGGCTCCGTTCAATGCTTGCAGAGCACAAGGAACTCAACTGCATCTTCCCTCCGTTAAAGCTTTGCGGTGACAACGGTGCCATGATTGCAGGTGTTGCATACCACTTCCTTGCCCGCGGAGAAACAAGTCCGCTTAATACTACAGCCTGCGCAAGAATCCCTCAGTTCAAAAGAGGACTTGCAAATCTTGAAAGCTTTGGCCGCAGATAATGGGCGAAAGCCTTGTTATTTAGTGACTTCAAGCGGTTTAACTTTCGCCCCACGAATTGCGCAAGGCAATTCGTGAAAGCTGACGAAGATGCCTGGAGCGAATTCCTTGTTGTTTAGTGCCTGCAAAAAAAAAGGCTGTCTGATTTTTTCAGACAGCCTTCTGCATTTTAAATTGGTTTAATTCAATTAGTTAGACTTGAGGTATCCTGCAACTGCTGCTACCCAACCAACAACTACAAGGTAGAAACCGATGTAAGCGTGCTTGAGGAATCCCTTTCCGATAGCCTTTGTAAGAGCATTGTCGTTGAATCCGATTACAAGAACGATGAATCCAAGGATTGAAACAGCAAGTGCGATGAGCTTTGTCTGCTTTGATCCGCCCTTAACGAAGCTGAGTACTACGCCTGCAGCACCACCGATGAAAATGAGGAGAGCACCGATCGTGCTGAATCCAAATTTCTTGAGGTTGATGAAGTCAAACCCGTTTGATGATCCGAGAGCGCTCTTGAACATTGGAAGAATGAATCCGATTACAACGAGAGCCATACCGATAAGATAAAGATTGGCAAGTGCCTTATTTGATTTTCCCATGATAAACCTCCTTTATGGGTCATGTATTCAATTATAGTCCGATTTAACAAATATTTCTACAAATCGGAGTATTTCTTTAAAATCAGGCAGCTGTTGTGTCCTCCGAATCCAAGGGAGACCGAAGCGGCATAATTGAGTTCCTTTTCCACGCCTTTGTTTGCAGTGTAGTTTAGGTCGCATCCACCTTCAAAATCCTGGTTTTCAAGATTGATTGTAGGCGGCACGAAATTTTCCTGAAGGGCCTTTACGGTAAAAAGAGCTTCTATGGCCCCAGATGCACCAATGAGATGCCCTGTCATGCTCTTTGTAGAGGAGATGTTCAGTCTGTATGCATAGTCGCCAAAAACCGATTTAAGCATGTTTGTTTCCGTAATGTCGTTTGCTTCCGTGGAAGTTCCGTGGGCATTGTAATAGTCCAGGTCTTCCGGATTTATTCCCGCGTCCTGAATGGCTTCCTTTACTGCTATGGCAGCACCGCTTCCATCTTTCAGAGGTGAGGTTATGTGGTAGGCGTCGCAGCTGGAACCGAATCCCGCAACCTCAGCATAAATTTTTGCGCCTCGTTTTTTTGCGTGTTCCAGTTCTTCAAGGATGAAAATTACGCTTCCTTCTGCCATCACGAAACCGTCCCTGTCACGGTCAAATGGTCTGCTGGATTTTTCAGGACTTCCGTTGAAATTTCTTGAAAGGGCCAGGAGTGCATCGTAGCTTGCAATTGAAAATTTTGTTAGCGGTGCGTCCGTTCCGCCTGTAATGCAGACATTGCACCTGCCTGCCTTGATAAGGTCTGCCGCAAGTCCAATGGCATCTGTTCCCGAAGAACAGGCGGTTCCCATTGTCCATGAAAAGCCCTGGAGCCCAAGGAAAATGCTTACATTTGATGCCGCTTCATTCGTCAGCATCAGTGGAATTGTAAGGGGGGGGATTCTGTCTGAATCTTTAGAGCAAAGGGTTTCAAATCCCTCTGAAAGGGCTTCCATTCCGCCCATGCAGGAGCCAAGGACTATACCGCATTTTTCTTTCTGAAGGGATTCTCTATCATATCCGCTGTCTTCCACTGCCTGGTTTGCTGCAGCCACTGCAAAGCGGGAAAAACGGGCCATTCTTCTAAGGTGTTTTCTTTCGATGCCGAAAGCTGCAGGATCAAAGTCTTTGACTTCTCCTGCTACCTTTACTTTCAGTCCTGATGTGTCAAAAAGTGAGATTTCGGAAATGCCGCTTATGCCGTTCCTGACTGAATGCCAAGCGGCTTCAACGGCATTTCCAACTGGAGAAATGCAACCCATTCCCGTGATGACTATGCGTCTTCTCTCCATGCAGTGTGCCTCTCCGGAAAAAAGGTTTATCTGAGCTTGAAGAAAATGCCCATCATTGCAACTGTAATCAGAAGCTGGATGATGAGGAATTTCAAGAGGACCTGAGTTGGTGACCATCCAAGGTTCTTTCTCATGTGGTCGTGGAGAGGAAACCTTATGTTTTCAAATATGCAGATGTGGAAGAATCTCTTGAGGGCAACCTTAAGGAGTCCGACACCGCCGTTAATGAAGATGATGGAAGATGTTGCAAGGAACAGAAGAGGGTTTCCGCTGATCATTACGCAAACACCGATGTAGAAGCCCAATGCGCGGCTGCCTGCATCTCCCATCAATACAGAACTTGGGAAAGCATTGTGCCAGAGGTATCCCATGAGAACGCCTGCAAGGCAGAAGGTTATGATTGCCCAGCTTGCGCCGTCCTTAAGGTGTGGAACCAAAAGGTATGAGGCAATGTCCTTGTGTCCAAGAATGATGTAGAAGATGAATCCCATGGTGAAAAGGGCAACAAGAACAAGTGTAGAGCTGAGTCCGTCAACGCCGTCCGTACAGTTTGTTGTGTTTACCGAAACCCAAAGCATGATAACGGTGATGATGACATAAAGCCAGCATGGGATTGCTATTGGCTTAGTAAAGAATGGGAACCAGAAGTAAAGGTTTCCGTCCGGTGATGTTGAAGAAAGGTAGCGCATCATGAGGAGGGCTGCCGCAACTGTGATGATGAGGTCAAGCAAGGCCTTGATGTATTCTCCCCAGCCTTTTTCGCTGCGGTCGTCAAGAAAGCCTGTAAGCATCATGAGCCATGTAAGCAAAAGGATTCCCGCCTGGAGATAGTCTACCGGTGCAAAGAGAATCGAAAGGATTACGAATACGGTTACGAAAATGACGCCCGATCCCGTAGGCTTTCCTTTTGCGGCTTCCTTTGTGAGGGTGAATTCACGGCCTCTGTCGCAAGGAAGGAACTTGTATAGTTTTGGAAGATGAATTCTTGTAAGAATGAAACCAGTGTAAAGTGCGAGTCCGATAAGAACTGCATAAGACTGAAGGAGTCTGGCTGGTCCCCAGATTTCCTTGAGCATGCCGCCAAGATAGTAAATCACAGTGTATCCCCTGAATTGTATTCTATATAAATGAGCATTTTATTGAAAAAAAACACAACTTACAATAGAATAAATCTTATGGGTGGAAAAACAGAAAAAAAGGCTACTCCAGCTTCAAAGAAGACTGGGGCTGGCAAAGCTGCGCCTGCAGCAAAAAAGGCTGCGGCAACAAAATCATCAGTAAAACAATCGGCTAAAACTTCAACTGCGGCAAAAACCGCTGCAAAAGCACCGGCAAAAACCGCGGCGGCAAAGGCAGCTCCTAAAACTGCTGCAAAAACTCCTGCCAAAGCAACTAAAGCTGCTCCTGCAAAGGCTGAACCGGAAAAATTCAGCGCATGGGCCAATGCAAAGACCGTAAAGAAAACAAAGAAGGCAGTTGCGGAGGAAAAGAAAGCCGCATTGAAGGCAGCCACCAGTGCTGCTGAATCAGAAAAGAAACTTGCTGCTGCAAAACAGATAGATCCTGCATCTCAACGAGCCAAAAAGGAAGTTCAGGATTACGGCGATGACAAGATCAAGCATCTTGATGCCCTTGAGCACATCCGCCTCAGATCCGGCATGTACATCGGTCGTCTTGGCAACGGAAACAATGAAAACGACGGTATCTATGTCCTCATAAAGGAAGTAATAGACAATTCCATCGATGAATTCATCATGGGATTTGGTAAGCATATCGAGGTGTCGGTTCTGGAAGGCCGTGTAAAGGTTCGCGATTATGGCCGCGGCATTCCGCTTACAAAGGTTGTTGAATGTGTAAGCCAGATCAACACCGGTGCAAAGTACAACGACGATGTATTCCAGTTTTCTGTAGGTATGAACGGTGTCGGTACAAAAGCCGTAAATGCCCTTTCTTCATACTTCCGCGTAGTTTCTGTCCGCGACGGAAAATGCACTGACGCCGTTTTTGAGAAAGGAAAGCTTGTAAGCCAGAAGACCGGCGCACTTAAGAATCCTCAGAAAAACGGAACCTATTTTGAATTCGTTCCGGACGAAGAGATTTTTGGAAAATACAACTTCAACATGGAATTCGTTGAAAAGAGAATGTGGAACTATGCCTACCTTAATCCGGGCCTCACGCTCAAGCTCAACGGAACAGAATATAAAAGCGACAGGGGACTTCTTGACCTTCTCAATAAGGAACTTGGCGGAACTGAAGAGTCTAAGGAAAATGAAAGGGCACCTCTTTATGAAATCGGAGATTATTCCGGTGACCATCTGAAATTTGCATTCACCCATACAAATGCCTATGGTCAGAACTATTTCTCTTTCGTAAACGGCCAGTATACTTCTGACGGCGGAACCCATCTCATTGCCTTCAACGAAGGTTTCAGAAACGGAATCCGCGACTTCTTTGGAGACCAGTCCATCGCTCCGGAAGACATCCGCGAAGGAATGACAGCTGCTGTTCTTGTAAAGATCAAGGATCCTGTATTTGAAAGCCAGACAAAGAACAAGCTTGGAAACACCGACATAAAGCAGTGGATTGTTGCAGAAACTCAGTCTGCCCTTGATGCATGGCTTCATAAAAATCCAAAGGCTGCAGAGCGCATAAAGCAGAAGATTGAGCATAACAGAAACATGCGCACCGAACTTGCCGATGTCAAAAAGAAAATCAAGGCCGGCGAAAAGAAAATGAGCATCCGCATTCCAAAACTGGATGACTGCAAATACCATCTTGAAGACGGACCAAAGGGTGAAGAATCAATGATCTTCATTACTGAGGGAGATTCTGCGGCAGGTGTTATGACACACTCAAGAGACGCAGGAAACCAGGCAATATTCCGACTTAAGGGTAAGCCTGAGAACATGTACGGAAAGAGGCAGAGCGACATCTACAACAATGATGAACTCCATCAGCTTATGTGTGCCCTTGGTATCGAAGACAGCGCAGAGAACCTTAAGTATTCAAAGATTGTAATTGCAACCGATGCCGATAACGACGGTTTCCATATCCGCAACCTTCTCCTTACTTTCTTCCTCGGTTACTTTGAGGAACTTGTTACAAGCGGACGCGTTTTCATTCTGGAAACTCCATTGTTCCGTGTGCGCACAAAGAAAGAAAACATCTACTGCTATTCAGAGGCAGAACGAGATGCAGCTCAGGAAAAGCTTGGAAAGGGAAGCGAGACAAGCCGCTTCAAGGGTCTTGGTGAAATCAACCCAAGCGAATTCAAGCAGTTCATTGCTCCTGAGACAATCCGCCTTACTCCGGTAGAGGTAAGCCAGCTTAAGGTTGTTCCTCAGCTTCTTGCCTTCTACATGGGAAAGAACACTCCAGAGCGCCGCAAGTTCATTGAAAAGAACCTGCTCAGCAATTCTGAAATTGACGCATAAGGAAAATTGACATATGGCTTTTGTAAAAAATATTTTTGACAAGAACTTTATCGAATACGCTTCGTATGTTATCCGCGACCGTGCCATCCCTGACCTTGAGGACGGGCTCAAGCCTGTACAGCGCCGCATCATGCACACTCTCTTTGAGGTGAACGACGGTCTGTTCAAGAAAGTTCAGTATGTTGTTGGCCGTGCCATGGAATATCACCCTCATGGTGACGCTTCAATTTACGGGGCTTTGGTTAACCTTGCCAACAAAGAAATCTTCATAGACAAGCAGGGAAACTTCGGAAATAAATTTACCGGTGACGGTGCATCTGCTGGCCGTTACATTGAATGTCGCGTTCTTCCAATAGCAAAGGAATTCCTTGTTACAAACAAGGCCATCACCCATTATGTTCCAAACTATGACGGACGCAGCCTTGAACCTGAAGTATACCGCGCAAAGCTTCCTGTAGTTCTTCTCATCGGTGCGGAAGGCATTGCAGTCGGAATGAGCACAAAGATTCTTCCGTACAACCTTCTTGAAGTTATCGATGCTGAAATCAAGTGCCTCAAGGGGGAACCTTTTGCAGTTCTTCCTGATGTGGCTACCGGTGGTCTCATTGATGTAAGCAACTACAACGACGGAAACGGAAAGATCGTTACCCGCGCAAAGTTTGATACAAGCGATGAAAAGAAGATCGTTATCACAGAGCTTCCACTTGATACAAACGCAAAGGCTCTTCTTGATTCCATCGACGCTGCATACAAGGCAGGAAAGATTAAGATCAGTTCCGTAGAAAACTTTACTACTGACCACTGCAACATTGAAATTAAGCTTCCTCGCGGTGTCTACTCAAAGGATGTTGTTGATGCCCTCTATGCATACACTGACTGTGAAAAATCAATTTCATGCCAGATGCTTGTCATAAAGGACAATCAGCCTGTCGTAATGACTGCAACAGAAATCATAAAGTACTATGCAAAGAAACTTACCGCCATCATCAAGGACGAACTTGAATTTGAAAAGGGCAAGCTTACCGATGAACTCCACATGCGCACTCTTGAACGCATCTTCATCGAGGAACGCATTTACAAGGCAATTGAAACTCAGAAAACCCAGGAAGATGTATACAAGGCAGTTTACAAGGGGTTTGTTCCTTTTAAGAATGAACTTGTCCGCGAAATAACTGATGAAGATGTAGAGCACCTTCTTCAGATTCCAATTCGCCGCATTTCTCTTTTTGACATCAACAAGAACCGTGAGACTGTAAAGGCAATCAACGACCGCCTTAAGGAAATCGCAAAGAAACTCAAGAACCTGACGGCATGTGCAGTAGACTACCTGAACTCCATGGTTGAAAAATTCCGCAAGCTTGAAAAAGAAGCACAGGAAAATGACAAGCCATTCTGTCTGGATCGCCAGACAACAGTTACAACCTTCAGCGCCGTTGATGTTAAGGCTGTTGTTAAGAGAGACATTCCGTTGCGCTACGATGAAAAGGGATACCTTGGAACAAAGGTTTCCGGTGGCCGCGAGATCATCAAGGTTACTCCATACGACAGAATCCTCATTGTCCGCAAGACAGGTATCTGGGGCGTACAGGATGTGGCGGAAAAAACTTTCGTGGACCAGGGAATGTTCTACTGCAACTATGCAGAAAAGGAAATCATCAACAAGGTGTTGTTTACGATATTTTACCGTGATCCAAAATCAAACCAGTGCTACATCAAGAGATGCCGCATTGCAGGTTGGATCATGAACCGTGACTACAGTTTTGCACCTGACGGAATGGAAGTCCTCCATGTTGATACAAGGGAAAAATTCAAGTTTACACTCAACTATGTAAAGAAACCTCGCATCAAGGTTGCTTCCCAGGAATTCAAGGCACAGGCTTATGAAGAGAAGGGACTTAAGGCCGGCGGTGTCCGTCTTGATACAAAGGAAGTAGAATCTATTACAGTTGAATCTGCAGATCCACAGGGAACTCTTGGTCTATGAGAAAATTTGTGAGCCCAAAATACAACCGCATG
>JAUNCR010000029.1:15938-25184 GCA_030526505.1 Spirochaetales bacterium | reverse complement strand
TTTAAATCCAGAAAGTCTACCTAAGCCCTGGAAAGCAACACCGGCGCTTTCGCAGCGTTGCCGCACAGCCCGCCCCGGCGGGCGTCGGGACAGTAGGTCGAGCGGAGTAGCCGGCCCAAGCAGGCGCGCAGGACCGGCCCGCGAGAGCCGGCTTTTTTTATTTTAAACCGGGAAATTTTTACGAACACCCGGGAAGGCATGGGCTCCGCTTTCGCAAGGGCTGCGAATCCGGGAACATAGGGGTCTGTCCCCCCTGTTCACTGGCGGCTAACATAGCTAAATTAATGTGGAAATGACCTACTATATAAAATGAAATCAACAGACATTTACCGGTGAAGAAATGGCATACAAAAATGGAAAAAATCCACTATAAAAATAGATTTTTTCAGTAAACCGTGGATAAGAAATAATATATATTGAAGACAGCATAAAGGCGTGCGGATATTTTTCTGCACGCTTTTTTTATTGGTTTTACCAAGGAATTATAGGGGAGAATTCTTTGGCGGACCTATTCTTGAACAAGGGCGTTCTTTTCTGAAACCTTCGGAAGGGAACGCCCTTTAAGTTTTTTTAGAGGTGCCTATGGATAACATGGACTTATTGCAGAATACAGACACTGTTAATGCACTCTTGGCAAGATATGGTGTTAAGTTCGGAATCTACAAGAACAATGTATTTAAGGAGCAGTTGTTTCCCTTTGATGCGATTCCAAGAATTATTGAAAGCGATGAATTTGCCTATCTTGAAAAAGGTCTCAAGCAGAGGGTTGTTGCACTCAATCTTTTTCTCAAGGACATTTATTCAGAAAAAAGGATTGTGAAGGACAATGTTGTTCCCGAAGATTTCATTTTTGCTTCAAGCGGCTATATGGTGGAATGCGAAGGTGTAAGCCCGCTGAAAGGAATCTATTCCCACATATCAGGAATTGATCTTGTAAAGGGGAAGGACAACCAGTGGTACATTCTTGAAGATAACCTTAGGGTGCCGTCTGGAGCTTCCTATCCCATGATTGCAAGGGATCTGTGCAGAAAGAGCAGTCCAAAAACTTTCCATGATGTGAAACTTGAGGACAACAGAAACTATGCTGATCTTCTTAGAAGGACAATGGACAATGTGAATGCAGGCGGTCACTCGGTTATTCTGACTCCTGGAAGATTCAACGCCGCATATTTTGAACATTCATATCTTGCGGAACAGACTGGTGCTCATCTTGTAAATGGATCTGAACTGATTGTTGAAAACGACAAACTGTATTTCATCACTGCTGAAGGAAAGCATGAAAGGGTAGGTGCCGTATACCGCCGTATTTCCGACGAATACCTTGATCCTATGAATTTCAATCCGGAATCTTTAATCGGTATTCCCCACATCTATGATGTTTTCCGCAAGGGGAATGTTGCCCTGTTGAATGCACCCGGTAATGGAGTTGCCGACGACAAGGGAATCTATTATTTCGTTCCTAAGATGATCAAATACTATCTTAACGAAGAACCGATTCTTCAGAATGCACCAACATATTTGCCGTTCTATGAGGATGACATGAAGTATGTGCTAGATAAATTCGACAGCCTTGTTTTGAAGGATGTTGCAGAAGCCGGCGGTTATGGAGTTGTATTTGGAAACACCATGAGCAAGCAGCAGAAGGAAGATTTCATTGCTTTGCTCAAGGCTGAACCAAGACGATTCATTGCTCAGGAAGTGATTGATTTCCAGGACTTGAAAATCATGGATGAAGGAAAAATTGTAGAACGAAAGGCAGACCTTCGTGCATTTGTTCTTATGGCAGATGAACCATTGGTTTGGAAAAGCGGACTTACAAGATTTTCTAGAAATCCGGATTCATTTATCGTTAACTCTTCACAGGGCGGAGGTTTTAAAGACACATGGGTATTATCTCAGTAGAACAGGCAGACAGGCTTTACTGGCTTGGCCGATACACGGAACGCGTAAGTACGACAATCAGGCTTTTTTCAAAAAGCTTTGATTACATGATAGACGGAATTTCTGATTCCTACGACGAATTCTGCAAGATGATCGACATTCCGAATGTCTATGCAAGCAGCGAGGATTTCAACAGGAACTATCCTTTTGATGCTGAAAATCCAAACTCCATAATCAGCAACCTTACAAGGGCATACGACAATGCAATTGTTTTAAGGGAAAGCATTGGATCTGAAACCCTGTCTTACATTCAGCTTTCGATTTACGAAATGCAGAAGGCAAAAGTAAGCGAATCACCACTGATTGAACTTCAGAAAGTTCTGGATGATCTTCTTGCTTTCTGGGGAGTTGCAGACGACCTTATAGACGATGAAAGGGTCCGCAACATCATTAAGGCTGGAAAAAGAATCGAAAGAATTGATATCTACGCAAGGCTTGGTGCCGGTGGAAAGGAATTGATTCGCGAAGTAAACAGAATGATTCCCCGCGTAGAAAAGAGCGGGCTTAATTACGATGTGGACAGGCTGATAAAGATAAAGGAAATGGCCAACAGTTCTGAAGTCGATTTTTATGGACTTGTCTCAGAGGTGGAATCAATTTTCTAGCATTAAGATTTTTCATCTTGGGTTCATGCGGCAAATAAAATCTGTATGAATCCGGGTTAATAATAGGGGTCATTAAATTGAAAAATTTGCATTTTGATTATTCATTTGAAATAGGTTATTCATCAGATGTATGTACCTGCTACTATACGATAAAGTGCATTCCACAGGATAGTGCCAGGCAGAAAATAAAAGACATTCAGATAGAAATGATTCCGGAGTCAAAACCAGAATACAGTTATGACTGTCACGGCAACAGGTATATCTGGGGTTGCAATGCGGTTCCCCACAAAAGGTTTTTGTTTCGAATTACTGGAACTGCAATTTGCGGGCTTTCGGATTATGAAGAGGTCGTTGAAGGAAAAGAGCTGATGATTTTCAGGCATCCTTCAAAACTGAATCTTCCAGGTGAAAAAATCAAAGCCTATCATGCTGAATGTGAAAAAGTTCTTGGACTAAAAGAAATGAAGGCTCCCTTTGAAAAAGCAAAGGCACTGGCAGGAAAATTGCATTCGGATTTCATCTACGAAAAAAATGTTACGGATGTGGGAACTCTGGCGGAAGAAGCCTTTTCAAATGGAAAGGGAGTCTGTCAGGATTTTGCGCACATTTTGATTTCTCTTTTGCATCTGTCAGGTTGCTCTGCAAGATATGTAACCGGATTCATAACCGGTGAAGGAGCAACCCATGCCTGGGTAGAAGTTGCCAGCGACGGAAAATGGTATGGAATAGATCCATGCAACAACATGCTGGTGGAAGACACCTATATAAAAGTTGGTGTTGGCCGTGATGCAAGCGAATGCCTCATCAACAGGGGAATAATGCACGGCGGCGGAGACCAGACGCTTGATACCCATCTGATTGTTCAGGACGTGGGAAACGGATCTTCTTATTTACGAAAAGGGCTGGTGTGAAAAATGGTAAAGACTATAGCTAAGGTTGCTCTTCCTGTAGATGAAATTTTAAAAATAAACAGGAACAGGATTGTTCCGGCTGACAGTAAGAAAAAGGTCCTAAAAAGAATAAGCGTTGTAACCGGCATTCATGGTGACGAACTTGAAGGCCAGTATGTTTGCTTTGAACTTCAGAGAAGAATAAACGAAGACATAAAAAGCCTTGGTGGCATCGTTGACATTTATCCGGCAATGAATCCACTGGGCATTGATTCCATTGAGCGAGGCATTCCGGCCTTTGACCTTGACATGAACAGGCTTTTCCCCGGAAACATCGACGGTAATATGACCGAATATCTTGCAGCCCAGATCATAAAGGATGTTTCGGGGTCCGATGTTGTAATCGACATCCACGCAAGCAACATTTACCTTACGGAAATTCCGCAGATAAGAATCAATGAACTCCATGAAAAAACTTTGGTTCCCCTTGCAGAGAAAACAAATGTAGATTTCATTTGGGTTCACGGGGCAAGCACAGTTCTTGAATCAACTTTTGCCTACAGCCTGAACAGTACGGGGACTCCATGCCTTGTTGTTGAAATGGGTGTGGGCATGAGAATTACAAAATCCTATGGTGATCAGCTTGTTGACGGAATCCTTAACCTCATGAAGGAAATGGGAATGTGGAAAGGAAAGACAAGCAAGGTAAGGAAACCTATCATTTCAAAATCCCCTGGAGATGTAACATTCCTTAATGCATCTGCGGGCGGACTTTTTGTTCCTTCCGTAAAGCATTGGGAAAAACTCAGGAAGGGCGATTTAATCGGTAGAATCATCAATCCTCTTACCGGAGAAATTCTTGATAATGTTGTTAGTCCTGTAAACGGAATCCTTTTTACGATTAGAGACTATCCGATTGTAGATGAGGGTTCTCTTATTGGTAGACTTTTGATAGAGGATATTTTGAAATGAAAAAGAAAGTTATCTATGAGATAAAAGGTTTGTACAGGGATAATCTTCGTGTTACGGGATATGAATTCGGCAAGGGTAAAAAATCTCTTTGCATTGTAGGAACTATGCGAGGCAATGAAGTTCAGCAGCTTTATTGTTGTTCCAATCTTGTAAAGAAATTCAAGCAGCTGGAAGAGGAAGGTAGAATCCTTAGCGGCCATAAGATATTGATAATTCCTTCATGCAATCCATATTCAATGAACATTCACAAAAGGTTCTGGCCTATTGATAACACTGACATAAACAGAATGTTCCCGGGCTACAACATTGGAGAAACAACACAGAGAATAGCCGATGGAATTTTCAAGGCAATAAAGGATTATGAATATGGCATTCAGTTCACCTCCTTTTACATGCCAGGAGATTTCATTCCGCATGTTCGTTTTATGGACGAAGGTTTTTCTGCTGTGGACACTGCAAAACTTTTTGGTCTCCCTTATGTCGTAAAGAGAGTTGTAAGGCCTTATGATACGGCAACACTGAATTACAACTGGCAGGTTTGGGATACAAAGGCATTCAGCCTGTACTCGTCAAAAACTTCAAGCATCGATACAAAAAGCGCAGGTCAGATTGTTCTTTCCGTATTGCGTTTCTGCAGCGGATTGGGATTTGTAAAATACCAGGAATCAAAGAACCATGATTCAAAAGTTGTTGTGGATACGGATATGGTAAGCGTTCAGACTTCAAAGTCGGGCATTTTCGAATCCCTGGTAAAAACAGGCGATTATGTAGAGGAAGGCACTCCATTGGCAAACATTATAAATTCTTATGATGGGGAAATAATGGAAACTCTATATGCACCTATGAATTCAAAAGTTTTCTTCATGCATAACGATCCTTTGACTTACGCAAATACGGCAGTGTTCAAATTGGTGGAAGAATGACTGCTGAAAGAGAAAACCTGTTTCCAAAAATCGGGGCAAGAATAATAAAATCTGCTATCGCCGTTTTTCTATGCTATGTCGTAAATTATTTTAGGGGCGAAAGCGGAATTGTTTTCTACAGCCAGCTTTCGGTTTTATGGTGCATTCAGTCTTATGTTTCCACAACAAGGAAAAATGCAAGACAAAGAATTGCGGGAACTCTTGTGGGGGCTGTCTTTGGACTTGTTGTTCTTCTCTTTTATGGAATTTTGAAAAGTAATTTTAATCTTGGGGCTGTTACTCTTTATGTCATTCAGGCAGTTGTAACTTCCTTAAGCGTAATAATGGTTTTGTATACTACAGTAGTGCTAAAGAAAAAACAGGCTTCGTATTTTTCCTGCGTGGTTTTTCTGAGTATTGTTGTAATTCATTTTGCCGATGCAAATCCGTTTTTGTTTACCTTGAACAGGTTCATAGACACAATGGTTGGAATTGTCATTGGTGTTTTCGTTAATCTTTTTCATCTGCCAAGAAAACAGCATAAGGACATTCTCTTTATTTCCGGTCTTGACGATACCCTTTTGAATGCCGATTACCACATAAATGATTACTGCAAGGTTGAACTGAACCGGATGATTGATGAAGGACTGAACTTTACTCTTTCTACAATGCGTCCGCCTGCAAGCATCATTGAACCGATGAAGGACATAAAGCTTAAACTTCCGGTGATTGCAATGGATGGGGCAGTTCTTTTTGATGCAAATGAAAAGAGGTTCCTTGAAAAAATTGAAATGGAAATCTCCGATTCAAAGAAAATAAAGGAACTGTTTGAAGATAATGGAATCATTTATTTTGCAAATGTTGTCATCGATGATACCCTGCTGATTTACTTTAATCATTCTGAAATAAATCCCCTTGATGAAATGCAAAGGAAACTTGTGAAGGATTTGAGGAAGTCACCTTACAGAAACTATATTAACAGGCCGCTTCCGCCAGGGGAGAAGGTTGTCTACTTCATGCTTTTCTATCCAAATGAAAAAGCGGAGAAAATCCATGAGCTTCTATGCAATAGAAAGATTAATGATGAGTGCAAGGTCCTGAAATATCCTTCAAGGGATTATCCGGGTTACAGTTACATAAAGGTTTTCCATAAAAATGCTGAAAAGGCCAACATGGTGGAACTTTTGAAAAGGCGCACTGGCATTCAGAAGGTCATCACTTTTGGAACGATTCCCGCAAAATACGATCATGTGGTCAGGGAAGGGGATACCAATGAAGTGGTTCACAAAATAAAAAGACTGTTTGAAAAATAAAAAAAAATGGCAGTTACCATTAGGCGACTGCCATTAAATTTCATTTGATCTTGTTGAAAAGTTTTCTTACAAGACCAAGCCGGCCAAAGCAAATCCAGTAGATGAAAAGGAAAAGAAGAATAACAAGGGTGCCGTAAATGACAATGTAGAGAATCGACCAAACATAGTGAAGTCCAAAGTTTACGATGTTTGAAATGAATTCGCTGAACTCTGATTTTGTATCAGGCAAAATGATTCCATCTTCGTTGCGGTTTGCAGGCAGCTGTGCATAGAAATGAACCTGAGAAAATGAAATCTCCTTTGTCATCCTGTTCATCTGTCCCTGAAGGCTTTCCAGTTCTGATGTAGCATTTGCAAGCTGTGATTCCACCTGAAGTATTTCCTTAATGTTGCTTGCTTTCTTCAGGTAATCCTGAAATTTGTTTACAAGGATTCTTTTATTTTCAATGCGGGTTTTAAGGTCGTAATACTGATCCGTAACATCCCTTTCGTTTATGCTTTTGTTTGTGATTTTTCCGAGTGTTCCGCAGCTTTCCATGGCTTCATCAAAAATGTCTGCGGGTATGTAGGCCGTAAGGGTTATGCTGATTGTGTTTTCATGGGAAGATGAAATGTAGCCGTTGTATTTCTTCACCCAATCTTCAATGGCTGCAAATGTATCCGAAAGATTTTCAACCTGCAGGTTAACATCGGCGTTTCTTATCTTCTTCTTTTCTGTTGGAATCGGACTTGGTGACGGGGCCATGGAAGAATCCATTACTGCACTTTCTTCCAATTCAACCATTGTGTCTGCAAAGGAATTTTCTGCACGCATGGAAGCCTTTGCCATTGCAAACTTTGGTGTCTGTACGAAAGATTTATCAATCACCGTTGTCTGAAAATCACCGGATTTCCTGTTGTTTGCCACAATTACAGCACCGATGGAAACGGCGGTAAAGGCAATTGCAAATATTTTTTTTATCCTGTTTCTTTCCATAAATAAACTCCTCGATTAAGTTCTATTAATATAAACAGTTGAATGTACTGATTGTTACATCAAGTTCGACTGAAGCCATTGTTGTCATAAGTTAATTTTTGTAACAGAATAGTATTATGACATTTAATATTATTAAAGAAATCAGAAAGTCAATTTTCGTGACAGTGTTTGCTGTCTTTGCTGTTGTCAGTTCATTTGCTGAAAAAACAAACATAGCGGGACTTTTCCGCTACAAACTTGAAAACGGGCTTGAACTGTATGTGGCGGAAAATCACAGTGTGCCACTTGCCTATATCGAACTTGCCGTTCGAACGGGAGCAATAAACCAGACTAAGGAATCTGCAGGACTCTTCCATCTTTATGAACACATGATGTTCAAGGGAAACGAACTTTATAAAGATGCAGCTTCAGTGACTAAGGCTCTTGCTGATCTTGGAGTTACTTCACACAACGGAACTACTTCGACAGATTGCGTGAACTATTTCTTTACGATTCCGTCTGCAAAATTGGAAGAAGGCCTTGCTTTTTGGAATGCAGCCGTAAGAACCCTTTCAATTACTGAAAAGGAATTTGAAAGCGAAAAGAAAGTTGTCCTGAGTGAGATTCAGGGAGACCAGGCAAATCCAGCTTTTGTCCTTCATTTCTATTCAAATCTCCTTATGTTCCCAGAAGAGCCTTATAAAACGGATCCGCGCGGAAGTTTTGATGTTGTTGGGAATGCTACTGTTGCACAGATGCGAGACATTCAGAAGGAATTTTATATTCCCTGCAATTCTGCAATTTTTGTTGGCGGAGATGTGAATCCTGATGAAACCTATGAGCTTGTAAACAAGATTTATGGAACCTGGAAAAATACACCGGGAGTTGTTTCGCAGAAAGTGGTTTCTGCAAGCGGGAACAAGGCTTCTGCAAATCCTCTTTCAGAAACAAAATTCATAGTAATGCCTTTTGACAGGATTGCACCGGATATGGCACAGATAGAAATTGCCTGGCGCGGTCCTGATATGGATTACAACTATGAGGATGTTGGAAGTGCCGTCTATCTTGATTTCATCACAGGTAAGCCTGATTCAATTCTTAAGACAAAGCTTTGTGAAAAAAATGAATACAAGATCCCTGGTCCAAATTACATCGGTACATATACATCTTTGGGAAGAAAAAATGCTACAGTAGGCTGTTATGTACTTTTAAAAGAGCCTGCTGAAAATCTTGCAGGCCGTGCAAAGGACATATCGTCATACATTCAGAATGAACTTTATCCGGAGACGGCTTCAGATAAAAAAGCATTTTCTTCAAAGAGCATTAAGAAATTCAAGACAAGTCAGGAAGATTCCTTTATCAAGGCTTCTGAAACTGCTGAAGGAATTGTAGGTCTTGCAAGACGCTGCTGGATTGAAGGGGAAATCGAATATCTTCTTGGGAATAAAAAAGAAAGTCCTATAAAGCAGAATAAAGTTCAGAAATATGTGAAGGATTACCTTGTTTCAAAAAATGCCCTGGTTAAAGTAATTGTAAATCCTGCTGTGTATGAAAAAACAAGAAAGGAATTTCTTGATGCAGGTTATTATGAAGTAAAGAAGAATGAAGAATTCTGGTGGCAGAGAAAGGATTTTGCCGTAGATGTAAAAGCTTTCCCACGGGAAACGG
>JAUNCR010000029.1:0-15884 GCA_030526505.1 Spirochaetales bacterium | reverse complement strand
TGTTGACTCAAACATTTATGTTCCTTCAAAAAAAGATGCTGAAGAAAAAAAATCAAAGTTGAACCGCGATGTTGAAGTCGTTCAGCTTAAGAATGGAATCAAGGTTTATGTTCAGCATACAAATTCGAAAGTTAATGCAATTGCAATTGGATGCATGGGCGGATACGAAAAGTATTCCCCTGAATTGTCAGGACTTGAAGGAAATCTTTTTGATGTAATGAGCTGTTCGTCAAAGAAATATTCCATGGAAACAAGAAATCAGATGCAGTATGAAAATGGCGTTTCAATCGACAAGTATTGCCGCACCCTCGGTTCAGTCCTTTATATGTATGGAATGGAAAAATATTTTGACGGCATGCTGGATGTCTTTGTCGACGGTTTCCTTAATCCTGAATTTGCACCGGATGTAATGGAAAATCTTTTCGACGGAAATGAACAGCGGGTTCAGAACATTTTGAATTCTCCTGAATCCCTGTTGCAGTGGACAATCGGTAATGATGTGTTCAAAAATCATCCCTATAAAACTGTCGGCGGGGTAACTCCCGATTCCATTAAAAACATTTCTGTTGAAAAGATGAAGGAAGTTCACCAACAGATAATTGGGGGCGGGGATTTCTTCATTAGTGCCATCGGTACAGTAAAGACAAAGAGACTTGTAAAAGCCTTGAACAAGACAATCGGATCACTGGAATTTGATCCTTCAAAAAAACATGTGATGCAGGATATTCCGCCTGTGAAGATTGAAAAGAAAAAGCCTGTGGTAATCACTCACCCAAGTGCTGCGGGAACAGCCTATTGCGCCCGTGTTTTTGCAAGCCCGGCGGTAAACAATCCTGATACGGTTGCTGCTGTGCTTGCGGGAGAAATCTACAGCGACATTCTTTACAATGTTGTTCGCGAGCATTACGGAATCTGCTACACCCCATATTCAAGCGTAATTACAAGCAAGGCTCCTGTAAGTCAGGATTACCTCTTTAAGGTTTCTGACTATGCAAAGGCAGGAAAAGCTGTTAAAGAGGCAATGGATTATATGAGCCGTGGAGTGACGGTTGAAAAGAGCAACGAGGATGGAACCTATACTTTCTCCACTGTTGCCGAAAACCTTGAAAGCTATAGGAGCAAATGGCTCAATTCGAAATATGGAAGTTCAAAGACAACCAGCGGTCAGATGTTCAGGATAATGTCTGACATCATGTATCATGAGGATATGGATTACGATCTGAAGGAAGTTGAACTCATAAAGAAGATTACGGCAGATGATGTTGTAAGGGTTTTCAACAAGTACTGGATTGAAGGAAACGGCAACTGGTATGCTGTTACCTTCCCGGGAAATGAGAAGAACCTAGTTCTTGAGTAAATTCATATTGCGGGTTTTCCTTTGCCTAGGGTTATCAAACCCTTGAAAGGAAAACGGCAGGTCTTTATAAGTTCCTGTTTTTTTAACTGTGAAATTATTTCATCAGTATCGCTGTGCTCATAGAAATATCTTTTATGGGCTGCAGCGATTTTTTTATTAAGCTGAAGGGCACTATGGCTGTTAAGTTCGTCAACGGTCCATTGTTTCTTGTGGTATCGAACAAGATCCAGGACAATCTGGCCGTCTCTTGCTGCCGGAGCAGGTGAACCTCGTTTGCAGACATCGCAACCCTGGCATGCTGCCTGCTCGCCTCCGAGTGCATCTAGGAGAACCTGCCTTCTGCAAGTGGTGCTTTCTGCAAAATCCTTCAGGACTCTTTCTCTGGAACCTTTGGGAAATCTTTCTGAGGACAGACTGTCGTTTGGGCTCCATAAAAGCACTGCATTAGCTATGCTCCCGTCCCTGCCACCTCGTCCGGCTTCCTGAATGTAGGCTTCTGCCGTTGGACTTGGTTCAAGATGAATTACGGTATGTATGTCCTTCTTGTCCACTCCCATGCCGTAAGCGCAGGTGCAGCACAATATGGCATCGGTTCTTGGATAGAACCATTTTTCAACAGAGTCTTTCTCGCTTCTTTCCATTCCGGCATGGTAGAATTTTACTTTGTCAGGTCCATAGTAGGCGGCAAGTTCCCGTGCCATGTCTTCTGATTTGTTTCTGGTACCACAAAATATAATAAGCGGCTTTGGTCGTTCAAGGGCAAGAAGAAATGCCGTCCGTTTTTTTGCATAGGTATTAATCACTTCGTAGTGGATGTTTGGTCTGTCAGAATCACTTCGGACAACATGACTCATTCCGCCAAAAAGAATGTCTGAAACCCTGTTAAGCACTTGTGGGGAAGCGGTGGCAGTAAAAGCAGTAACGGCCGGCGGATTTATTTTTTTTATTACATTTCCAAGATTTAAATAGGCAGGCCTGAAGGTGTCACCCCATTCTGCACAGCAATGGGCTTCATCAATGGCGATGTGGGAAATATTGCATTTTGCCAGACGGTCAACGAGTTTTTCACTTTGCAGAACCTCAGGATTTGCAAGGATTATTTTTGCTCCGTTTTCAATCTGACGGAAATTTTCTTCCCTCTGCTCTTTTGTCTGACCACCGCAGAAAACCACACTTTTTATTCCTCCCTCGTCCATTCGTCTTTTTTGATCCGACATCAAGGCTAGCAATGGATAAAGAACAATTGTGGCTCCCTTTAGCAAAAGGGAAGGGGTCAGAAAGCAAAGGGATTTGCCTGCTCCCGTTGGCAGAAGTACGATTTGTTTTCCCCTGTAAAGTTCTGTGTCATCTGAGTCGCCAATGTCTTCTAATTCTTCAGCCGGTATCTGGGCATCAAGAATATTTGCAATTACAATTCTTTGCCAGGGATAAAGGTATGTGATCCCGAAAGCCTTTTGGGCCGCCATAAGGGCTTCATCGTCAGTAAGCAGATTTTCCGAAGTTGCTTTTTGCTGCGGCATGATAAGTTCTTCTTCCATAAAAAATCCTCCATCTTTTATATAACCGCAAAAAAATAAAAAACGCCTTTTGGGGAAATTATATTCACCAATAAAAAAAAACGCCTTCGGAAGTCCGAAGGCGTCATCAATAAAGGAGGCTTTCAAAGATGGTTATTAACGGCAGTGTCTAGGTCTATGGCATCTAGCTTCTGCTGAAGGTCTTGGTCCCTTTCTGTGTTCGCTCTTTCTTACTGAAGGACCGTGACCAGGGATATGCTTTGAAGAAACTTTATGGAACTCTGCAGGCCTATGGTTTCCTCTGTGTTCGCGGCGGAATTCAGGTCTGGCAGAAGGTTTTCCGTGATGCCTGTGATCAAATTTTGGTTCCTCTCTCTTTGCCACTGATTCTGGTCTTGCTTCAGGCCTGTGCTCTGGTCTTGTAAAATTCTTGTCGGCAACCTTATTTGGAAGTTCCTTTACTGCCGGTGCAGGTCCCTTATCCTTTCCAGGTTCCACAGGTCTTGCTGCAGGCTTTGCAAATGCCGATGCTGTTCCCAATGCGATGATTGATGCGATTGTTATTGTCTTTACTGTTGTTTTCATGGTTTTCTCCTTGAAGGTCAGGTATTTGAATTTGTTTTGTTTTCTCCTGCTCTTCATCTTTATGACTCTAATATATAACAACAGCCTTCTGCCGTATTTAGATGGGCCTTAGAATAAAATTAAAGGTTTTTAAGGAAAGCAACGAATGAGTGCTTTTGTCAAATCTATAAAAATAGCATTTTTCCTGCCGGCAATTTATAATTTTTTTCATGGCAGATTTAATTGAAAAGGCAACAAGAGCCCAGGCTGAATGTCTGGAAAAAATATATTCTTCTGATGAGGAAAAATCTAAGCGTCCTCTTTTTCATCTTGCGTCACCCTGCGGTTGGATCAACGACCCCAACGGGCTTTCTTTTTATAAGGGACAGCTTCACCTTTTTTTTCAGTATCATCCCTACAGCAACAAGTGGAGGCCTATGGATTGGGGACACGCAGCAACCAAGGATCTTTTAGCCTGGGAATTTCTTCCCGTTGCAATGGCTCCTGATAGTGATGCAGACATTGACGGATGTTTTTCCGGAACTGCAATGGAGGATGATGGGAAACACGTGATTGTCTATACGGGCGTCATAAAGGGAAATACGGTTCAGAATCAGTGCGTTGCAATTGGAGATGGCCTGAAGTATAAAAAACTTGAAGGCAACCCCGTCATTACTTCAAAAAACATTCCATTTGAATATGACATTGCTCATTTCCGTGATCCCAAAGTATGGAAGGAAGATGATTTTTATTATGTTGCCGCAGTAATTAAGACTAATGATAAAAGCGGTGCCCTAGTAATCTTTAAATCTAAAGACCTGAAGGAATGGAATTTTGTTTCCGTTGCAGACAGAAGCGAATGCAAGCTTGGAATGATGTGGGAATGTCCGGATTTCTTTACTCTTGATGGAACAGATGTCATTGTGATTTCACCGCAGGAAATGAAGGAAGACCTTGAGGCGGGATGGCATGACGGCAACAACAGTGTTTTCATGACCGGCATGATGGATCGCAGGGAATGGAAGTTTGACCGGAAAACTGTATGTCAGATAGACTATGGAATAGATTTCTATGCACCTGAAACGACAGCCTTTCCTGATGGCATTGACCGTAATTCAGGTGCCTTTGAAATTCAAATTGCAGCCGATGAAACATTCAACTGTAAAATTACTGTTGATTTTGAAAAGTGCGAAATGAGTTTTGACAGAAGCAAAAGCGGTACGAGAACTGACTGTGAAACTTTTAGAAAATTCAGATTTGAAATGCCTGCAGACGGAAACTTTGATGTAAGGCTTGTGTGCGACACCAGCAGCGCAGAACTTTTTGCCTGTGGCGGACGATATGCCTTCACCAATGTTTTCTATACTCCTCTTTCTGCGGAAGGGATAAAGTTCACTTCTTCAAAGAGCCTTTCATTTGACTACAATTTCTACACTCTTGTATAATATATCCATGGCAAGAAAGAAATATACGGCAGCTTTGATTGGATGCGGACGCATTGGCTATTCGCTTGGACTCGACAGGAAGAGGGAACAGCCTGCAAGTCATACTATGGCTTTGAGAAGTAATCCCAGAATTAAGATTGTTGCCGGTTGTGATACTGACCAGACAAAACTGATTCACTGGCATGATGCTAACAAAAAGGCCATCGTTTATCCTGACAGCGCAAACCTTTACTCCAGGACAAAAACAGACATCGTTACAATTGCCGTAAATGAAAATGCCCACATGAGGGAAGCCATTGATGCCATTCGTGCAAAGCCTAGGCTCATCATTCTGGAAAAACCTGTTGCCCTTAACCTTAGGGAAGCGGAAAGAATCAAGGAAGAGGCCGACGAATATCAGGTTAACATCCTTATAAATCACGAGCGACGATTTGCAGAAGATTTTATTGCCGCAAAAAAGTACATGTCCAAGATTGGTGAACTTCAGTCTATTAGAGCTGAACTTTGCTCTAGCCTTGTTGTATACAATCGTGCAGAAGAAAAAACCGGAGCCTACAGCCTCATTCATGACGGAACTCATCTTGTTGATGCTGTTCTTTTTTTCCTTGAAGAAGACGGAGTGCCATCGGAAGTAAAAAAGGTTCCTGTAAAAAAAGAAGGGCGGGGACTTTTGTCAAAGGCAGAAAACCGCAACGAGGAAGTAAGGACTGAATTCAAGACAATAAATACAATCCTTAACAATCCTGTAATGAGTGGAATATTCCGAGATGAAAAAGGAAATGTTCGCCAGATGAGCGCCCATTATACTACGGAAAAATGTCCTGATGTTTCAATTGTCATCAGCGGACGATCAAGATTCTTTGGATTTGAAATTGAAATTACGGGAACGGAAGGCAGAATCTGCATTGGAAACGGCTTCCTTAAGTTCTACAAGAGGGAAAAATCTAGCCTTTATTCAGGATTCTATTCACTCAAGAGTGACAAGAGGATCAAGGCTCCTAAAAAGACTTTGTATTTTGCCAATATGGTGAAGAATGCAGTTGAATTCCTTGACGGGAAAAAGCCTTTGCGTTCTACATTGCAGACCGGCATTAATGCCCTTGCTGTTCTGGAAGAAATCAAGGAAAAACTCAAGTAAAGGTGGGGTTTCTCCGGCTTATGGCTTTCGGCCTTTGACAATAATCCATTCTATTTTTATAATAAGTAGAATGTTTTCTATTTAAATAGATTGGAGTTCAAAATAATGAAAAAGTTTATGACTGCTGCCTTGTGCCTTGCATTTTCAACGGTTATGACCTTTGCACAGGGAATTACTACAGCCAGCGATTATTTTAAAACCATAAGCGAAAGATATTCTGAGATTCAGGATTACGAAGCTGATGTCGTCATCAAGATTGGAAAGTCTGAAATGACAGGCAGAATCAGTTACAAGCGTCCTGAAATGCTTCGCATTGATTTTTCTGATCCTGCAGAGCAGGTTGTTCTTTTTAACGGTAACGACCTTACCATCTATCTTCCAGGATCATCGGCAATTCTTGAACAGAGTGTTTCTGCAAATGATTCAAAGGGTGCCAATGCTGCAACTGCAGAAGGCCTTGCACTTATGCGCCGCTATTACACAGTTGCATATCAGTCAGGTCAGTCTGCAGTTCCACTTGATGAAGGCAGCGACGAAATGGTTGTCAATTTCCTTTTGCAGCGTCGTTCGGCAACTGAATCTTTCAGGGAAATCAAACTTTCTGTAGATCCTTCAACAAAACTTATCCGCCGTGTTCACGCAACTACTGCGCAGGATGAGGAGTATGTTTTTGATATCTTTAACTACAAGTTGAATTCAAATATCAGTGACCAGCGTTTCATTTATGATCCGCCGTCATCTGCAAACAACTATAATAATTTTTTGCTATCAGAATAAAGGGTGGGGTTATAATATATGGAAAGCTACGGCGAACTTCTTCGCAAAAGACGAGAAGAGAAGAATGTTTCTCTTGAAGAAATTGAACGCGCAACTGCGATTACAAAGAACTATATTCTGGCACTTGAGGAAGAACGGTCAGACGATTTCCCGGGTGAATCATATTTTACGGGATTCCTTACAAACTACTGCGAATTCCTCGGAATAAATCCGGATGATGTTCTCCGTTTGTATCACGCTAAAAAAATTCAGGAAGCTCCTGTTCCGATTGAACTTACAACAAAGCAGAAGCCAAAGTATCTTATTCCTGCTATTGTTGCAGGTTCCGCAGCCGTATTGATTGGTCTTGCACTTTACCTTTATTTTGCTGTTTTCAATGTTCCACAGAAACTTGCAGAAAAGGCACAAAAGTCTACTGAAAAAGAAAAGATTCATCAGTATGAATTTACCGGTAAGTCTGAAACAAAGAGATTCTACAAGGGCGATCAGATTCTTTTCCCTACAAAGCAGGGAACCGGTTGCATAGTAATTACTGTCGGTGAAACAAAGGGAAAACTTTCTCTCCTTATGCCATCAGGTACTCAGATTGTTGAACTTAGCGAAGAACGCGACCTTGATGTTGACGGAGATGGATTTGCAGACATCATCGTTTACCTGAGCGACATTTCAACAGACGAAGCAAGCCACGGTGCTGAAGTTCGCCTCATCGAAAAGAAGGGTGAAACTTCAACTGTTGAAATCAATAATGTTGACGAAGGAACTGAACTTGCAGAAATTCCTTCTGCCGGCAGCGTTAAGAACAATTCAAAGCGTGTTGTGATCCACGAAGATACCCGTGCATATCCGTTTACAATCAATGTTACATTCCGCGGTTCCTGTCTGTTCCGCTACAAGAGCGACAGAAACACTTATGTGGAAGACTACTTTAAGAATGGAGATCAGGTTGCCGTTAACTCTAACAACGGTACTCGCCTCTGGATGAGCAACAACAATGCCCTTAAGATTCGTGTTCTTGCCGGTCTTTCAACTTACGATCTTGAAGTTGGTCGTGCAGGTGAAGTTAAGGCAGAAGACATCAAGTGGGTTCGTGACAGCGACGGAAAATATCGCCTTGTCCTTATTGAACTTGAATAGAAATTTATTGCAATAAAAAGAATTGGGCTGTCTAAAAAGGTTTCAGCGTTGCGGTCATTGAGCCTGTCGAAATGACGATCACACATTTAGTGGTGGTTTCGACAAGCTCAACCACCTTGGATTGAATTTTTGGACAGTCCTTTTTTTTTTCGGAGTAAAATTATGGCAAAAGCAAAGACATTTTTTCTTGATCAGCATGGATGTGCAAAAAATCAAGTAGATGGTGAAATCATCATGACCCGTCTTGCTAACCTTGGTCTGGTCCAGGTAATGAATGCAGATGATGCAGACCTTATCATCGTTAATTCCTGCGGATTCATAGAAAGTGCAAAAAAGGAAAGCCTTGATTCTTTGCTTGATGCCCGCAGTGCATATCCTGACAAAAAGATTATTCTTACTGGTTGTCTTGCAGAACGATATGCTGAAGTTTTTGAAAAGGATCTTCCTGAGGCAGATGGAATTGTCGGCAATGGAGACCTTTCCCTTCTGGATAAGGCTGTAAAAGATGTTTTCTCTAAATCAAAAAAACGTCCTGTCCTCAAAGGCGAACAGAAAGGTGTTTTTTGCGGAGAAAGAACTGATCTTCTTTCATACAAGGGAAGTGCCTTTGTTAAGATTACTGAAGGCTGCGACAACTGCTGTTCATTCTGTGCCATTCCACTTATCCGCGGTAAGCTTCGTTCCCGCCCAGTTGATGAAATCATCACTGAAATCAAATCCCTTTTGAAGAAGGGTGTTTTTGAAATCAATCTTATTGGTCAGGATCTTGCTGCCTACGGTTGCGGCAAGGATGATGCTGGAATGTTTGGAAAGAAAGACTGGCATTCTATTCTCTATAGCGAACTTAAAAAGCCTATCATTGAAGAAAAGGATTTTTTTGGAGAGCATGGAAATTCTCCACTGTACAAGCTTGTTGAAAAGATTACCAAAATAAAGGGCAAGTTCTGGATAAGACTCCTTTACATTCATCCTGATCACTTTAATACGGATGTTCTTGAACTCATCAAAAAAGATGAAAGGATCCTGCCTTATTTTGACATTCCTTTCCAGAGTGGTGACGATGAAATCATTCATGCCATGAACAGAAAGGGAAGTTTCAAAAGCTATTCAAAACTTGTTAAGACGATCAGAAAGGAACTTCCTGAAAGTTGCATCAGAACTACTTTCCTTACAGGTTTCCCAGGTGAAAAGGAAGGGAATGCAGAGAATACCGTAAAGTTCCTTGAAACAATTCAGAGCGACTGGTCAGGTTGCTTTGACTACAGCCGCGAAGATGATACTGCTGCCTACAAAATGAAGGAGCGCGTTGCACATAGTGTTGCGGTAAAGCGTGCTGCAAACCTTACTGCCATTCAGCATGAAATTACACAGAAACTTTTGAAAAAACGTGTTGGTAAAATCTATGATGTTCTTGTTGAGGAAATTGTCCAGAACCTTGAGGGAACTGATGAAGGGCTTGCAATAGGTCGAGCCTGGTTTGAGGCTCCTGAAGTTGACGGCAATGTAGTTATCCGCTATGACCTGGATGACAAGGATGCCGTTAAGAAAATTGTTCCGGGTGCTGTTGTAAAAGTAAAAGCCGTCGCATCAAGCGAAGTTGACATCGACGGCTTTTATGTAGGTTAATTGATTGTTTCGTCGCCAGCTCCTCGCAATGACGACGATATGAATTAAGCAAGGCAGCTTACATCAAGCTGGTCAAAGCCTGCGATCATTTCCTTTGCGTAGGCTATGATTGCATCCTTGTCCTTCTGTGTCTTTCCTTCAACATTGAGAGGCATTACAGGATCGTGGAGTGAAAGTCTTAAGAGCATCCAGCCTTCTGCATTTGCATCGTGGAAGGAAATGCGGATGCCTTCAAAACTTTCAGGCATGTCGAAATTCTTTTCACTGGCACGTTTCTTGAAAGCTTCAAGAACATTCTTTCCGTATGCCTTGAAATCTTCAGCCTTGATCTTGAATCTGTATTCTCCTTCAACGCCTGCTGCAGGAAGGTCTCCGATAAGGTCTTCAATCTTCTTGTTTTCCTTCTTTGCCTTTGCAAGGGCTACGATGAGTTTTACTGCGAGGAATGAACCGTCATCAAGGTAGTAGTTGTCCTTGAGGGCACCATGTCCTGATGTTTCCATTGCGAGAGGAGAAACTTCTCCCTTTGAGTTGAGTTCGATGCACTTGTTGATTACATTCTTGTATCCGCGCATGTAGCGAAGGTGCTTGAGTCCAAGTTTCTTTTCAAGGAAGTATGTAAGGCGGTCGCTTGTTACACTGTCCGTGATGATTGTGCTTCCAGGGAAAGATGGTGCAAGGATAGCAGAGAAGAGGGCGATGATGCTGTCGCGGTTAACTTCTGTTCCGTCGCTGAATACTGCACTCATGCGGTCAACATCTGTATCAAAGATGAGTCCAAGGTCAGCCTTGCTGCTTGTTGTTGCATTCTGAATTGCCTTCATTGCATCCTTGTTTTCTGGGTTTGGAATATGGTTTGGGAACATTCCGTCTGGTTCAAGGAAAGCGCTTCCTGTCGTGTCTGCACCGAGAGGCTGGAGAATCTTGTCTACGAAGAATCCACCGTCACCGTTTCCTGCATCAACTACGATGTGGAGTCCTGCCAGTGGCTTGTCTCCGTCTTTTGCACCGAGTTCCCTTGCGATTGTATTCTTGAGGTGTGCAGCATAAGTTTCAAGAAGGGCGAATGAACCTGCAAAGTCTGCTGCTCCGCTTTCTGCCTTTTCCTGTGCAATTGCAAGAACATCAGTGATGTCATCGTGTTCAAGACCGCCGTTTACATCAAAGAACTTGATACCGTTTCTGTTGAAAGGAAGGTGGCTTGCTGTGAGCATTGCAGAACCGTCATACTTTGTCTGATCGAAAACTGTAGACATGAACATGGCTGGAGTTGTTGCAAGACCGCAGTCATAAACCTTTGCACCTGTAGATGCCATACCTGCTGCTGTTGCCTTAAGGAGGGATGGACCTGTAACGCGGGCATCACGACCGATACCGATTTTAAGATCTGAAATATTCTTTCCGCATTTTTTAGAAAGCCAGATTGCAAATGCCTGACCGATTCTGTTGCATGCGTTTTCCGTAAGGTTTACATGTTCATCAGCAACGCCTTCAAGGGCAATTCCGCGAACATCGCTTCCGTTCTGAAGCTTCATGAGATTCTGTTCCATATTGTTCTCCAAAAAAAGATTGATATAATTATAATATTTTTTCTATTTATTTGCATTATGAGACCTCTAAAAACTTCAGTTTTTGGAGGTTTCCTTGAAAACGCGATGTTCTAAGTCTTGCTATTTCAAGACTTAGAACTCGAAGTCATCTCTAAAATCATAATTTTTGAGATGCCCATTACCAAAAATAAGGTTCCAGGCACTTGAACCAGGTTGAGGAAGATCTTCTGGTGGTGGCAGCTGATCTCTACGGAACCATCTTGCTTCCTCCAGTTCATCTTCCTGGATCTTTAGTTCTCCACCTGCATAGTCTGCGGTAAATTCAAGCATAAGCTGATCAGGGAAAGGCCATGCGGTGCTTCCCATATACTTTATGTTTTTTACTTCAAGATTGGTCTCTTCCTTTACTTCTCGGGCAACACATTCCTCAAGGGTTTCCCCCTGCTCAACAAAGCCTGATATGCAGGCAAACTTTTTGTATGTACCACGTTTGCCTCGGGCAAGGAGTATTTCATCTCCGCGGGAAATCAATGTTATGGTTGCAGGTTCTATGCGCGGGAAAAACTTGATGTTGCAGCTAGGGCAGAAAAGGGCGCTTTCGGTCTTGTCATCAAGGAGTCTGTCCCCGCAGGTTGGACAGAATTTGTACATCTGGCGCTGTGAAAGAAGGCTTTTTGCACGGGCTGTAATGAAAACAAGTTCTTTCTGTTCATAAAAGAACCTTCTGATTGGGCAAAGGGTAAAATTAGCCGGTATTTCCGCATCATTTTTCAAGAGCAAGGCGCTGTAGCCGTAAAGGTCCTCCGAAAACCAATCCTGAGCAAGGCTGCGGAAGGATTCCATGTCTTTTGCGGATGGGAGGGTTTGGTCCAATGTTAACAAGAGGTCTGTCCCCTTGATCACAATATTGTACTCGTAAATGAAAGTTTCTGGTTTTGATTGTATTGGCATGGGAATATTGTAACCTAAATGACGGAAAGATGGTATTAATGTGGTTGTTAATTGGGGTTATAACAGATTGTTTTTGAATGAAGGTTTGCTTTGAGTTGTTTTTGACAGAGGGGTCTGTCCCCTTTGCGAGACATTTAATTTCTATTTTACATTGACAACTGAATTTTTCTGCATCAAAATATATGAAGATACTTAAAATTTTTGCTGTATGGAGGATTTATTATGGCAAAGTCAAAGGATTATTTCGGACTCCCTTGGATTGTAAGCGTTATCCTTGCAATTTTCCCAATTACATCTGCAATCTGTGGAATCCTTACAAGATTTTCTGAAGGTAAGATCGTTGCAGCTCTTATCCGTCTTCTTGTAGGCTGGAACCTCTGGTGGATTCTTGACCTTATCTGCATGATTTTCAAGGGAAGCATTTTCCGTCTCTTGAACTGCTAGTCCTAGTTTTGGATAAAAAAAAGACGCTTCGTAAGAAGCGTCTTTTTTTTGCTCTTTGCTAAATATTAGCCTACGATAGGCTTCATGGATGAATGCTTGCGCATTTCTCGTCACCAACTCTTGCGAGTTGGTGCGGACTATTTAGCCTACGATTGGCTTCATTGCTGTCATGTATGCACGGAGCTTGCGTCCTACAACTTCGATTGGGTGGTTGCGGATTTCTGCGTTTGCGTTAACGAGTTCTGCGTTGTTTACGCTGTTGTCCTTAACGTTGAGACCCTTACCGATAACTTCTGTTGTTACCTTTGGCATAAGATCCTTCTGCATCATTGGTGCTGCAACGCGTGCAAAGAGGTAGCATCCGTATTCAGCTGTATCAGAAATAACTTTGTTCATTTCGTACAGGCGTTTGCGGTCAATAAGGTTTGCAATAAGAGGAACTTCGTGGAGTGATTCGTAGTAAGCAGATTCTTCTTTGATACCAGCGTCAACCATTGTTTCGAATGCAAGTTCACAACCAGCCTTAACCATAGCAACCATGATGATACCCTTGTCAAAGTATTCCTGTTCGCTGATTTCGTCTGTTGATTCTTCCATTGTTTCGAAAGCAAGCTTACCTGTTTCTTCGCGCCATGCGAGGAGGTTAGCATCCTTGTTTGCCCAGTCCTTCATCATTGTGCTAGAGAATTCTCCAGAGATGATGTCATCCATGTGCTTCTGGTAAAGTGGAGCAAGGAGAGCCTTGATGTCTTTTGAAAGCTGGTTAGCCTTGAGCTTTGCAGGGTTTGAAAGACGATCCATCATACCTGTGATACCACCCCACTTGAGGGCTTCTGTGATTACATTCCAGCCGTGCATGAGGAACTTTGTAACCCATTTTGGATCCATTCCGTCTGCAACCATCTTGTCGTAGCAAACGATTGTACCAGCCTGGAGCATACCGCAGAGGATTGTCTGTTCACCCATAAGGTCAGACTTAACTTCTGCAACGAAGTCAGATTCAAGAACACCAGCCTTTGAACCGCCCATACCTACAGCCAATGCCTTTGCAATTGCCCATCCCTTTCCTTCTGGATCGTTTTCTGGGTGAACTGCGATAAGATCTGGTACACCAAATCCGCGCTGGAATTCGTGCCAAACTTCTGTACCTGGACCCTTAGGAGCGCACATTACAACTGTGATGTCCTTGCGAACCTGCATTCCTTCTTCGATCATGTTGAAGCCGTGTGAGTACCAGAGTGCTGAACCCTGCTTCATGTGCTTCTGTACTTCTGTGATTACAGGAGTGTGCTGCTTATCTGGAGTAAGGTTACCAACGAGATCAGCTGTTGGAAGAAGTTCTTCATATGTTCCAACCTTGAATCCGTTTTCTGTAGCGTTCTTCCAAGACTGGCGCTTTTCTGCGATAGCTTCCTTGCGGAGTGCGTAAGAAACATCAAGACCTGAATCGCGGAGACACATACCCTGGTTAAGACCCTGAGCACCACAACCAACGATAACGATCTTCTTTCCCTTAAGTGCGTTTACGCCGTCTGCAAATTCTTCCTTAGCCATTGAACGGCAGTGACCAAGCTGCATGCGAGCCTTGCGCCATGGAATTGAGTTAAAATAATTTTCACCCATAATTTTACTCCTGTATAAATACTAAAAAATATTAAGTATAATTAAAGTTTCTAAATTATATATTAAGTAGCGGAAAATTGCAAATCAAAATGAGTGAATTTCTTACTATATATGTAAAAATTTTTTGAATTTATAGCATTCGTTTCAATGGGGACAGACCCCTTTGAAGATATTTTATAAAAAATTTCCTATTTTTGTTTTTTCGCGTTTATATATTAGTAAAGGATATTAAAATGGCGAGAAAACCAAGGCTGTTTGGCGAGTCGGGATTCTATCATGTGATTCTGCGCGGGAATAACAGGCAGAATTTATTCAATGAAGATTCTGACAGAATGTTTTTCATAGGCAGATTAAAGAAATACTCTGAGGAACTGGGGGTAACCGTTCATGCTTACTGCCTGATGAATAACCATGTTCATATTCTGTTGGGAAAAGCGAATGATTCTTTAAGTCTGCTCGTTCAAAAACTTGCAAACAGCTATGTTTATTATTTCAATCGGAAATACGATCGTTGCGGCCATCTTTTTCAGGGGCGTTTTAAAAGTGAGCCGATCCTGGATGATGCACAATACAAGACTGTGTACCGGTATATCCTTCAGAACAGTGAAAAAGCGAATTTAGGCAGAGCAGATCAATATAAGTGGAACAGTTTCTGGGCGATAAAAATGCATCGTAAAAAGAGTTTCGTTGATATTGAATATGTACTAGGTCTGTTTGGCTCGAAAAAAGCCTTGGTGTATTTCATTGGGCAACCGGAACTAAAAAAATGCATGGAGTATGAAAATAAGATTGTTCTGTCTGATGACAGGGCCATAATGCTTATAAAGAAAATATTCAGAATATCCTCACCGTATAAACTTGAGCGACTTGAGATGGATGCTCAGGTTGAGAAATGTGGAATCATGAAAAGATGGGGACTTTCAGTGAGCCAGATTTCAAGAATCACAGGCATCAGCAGGCGAATTATCAGCCAGTCATAAATTGACATTGGGAATAATCTAGGAAAATCAAAAGCAATTCAAAATTTTTCTGAAAAACTGAGGTGTTTGCAAAATAAATGAAGGTAAGGGGTCTGTCCCCATTGTTTTCGGTTAGAACGAAAAAGGCCGCCTGCGATTTGCAAGCGGCTTTTGTGTTGCATAGGGACAGTCCCTATTGCTTGTGTGTCAGCTGGTTAAGGCAACTGGAAAAGAAGCACATTCTATAGACATAACCAAATAGAAAAGGCCGCCTGCGTTTTGCAGGCGACCTTTATGTTAGCCTAGGGGTCTGTCCCTATTGATTATTATTTTAGTTATACTTGAGAGCGTTAGAAACTGTTATATTACCACTTGTTTTTGAAAGGGATGCTGCATTGCTGTTAAGAGCAAATACAAACTTGTCTGCGTCTGTACCATTAAGTACAAGTTCAAAATTCTTTGATGCTCCAGAATCAATTGTTGTGTTTACACCCCATGTGATATCACCTTCAACTGTTACTCCATCAAGTTTAGCACTTGTCACACGGCTACCAGATTCGGGAGTAGTTGATCCGTCCTTCTTGATAAGAACCTGAACCCAGCATTCTTCATTTGCATTGTTTGTAACTGTAAATGTTACCTTTTTTGTAGTACCGAAAATAATATCTGCACCGCAACAGTCATTTTCATTCTGAGCAGCATTCGATTTCAATGTAAAGCCAGTTGCACTCTTGTTGCTAACTTCGTACATGGCCCAACCGTCCATGGATTCAAGTCCCAAAGCTGTTCCTTGGTCTCC
>JAUNCR010000141.1 GCA_030526505.1 Spirochaetales bacterium | reverse complement strand
CTTTTTTCATGTCCCATATTGTAGTGTTATTAAGTTTTTTTTTCAATTTTATGGATTATAATACCAGTATGCGCATTGGAATGACGTTATCCCACATGGAGTATGAATATTCTCAGAGGCTTTTGCAGGGGTGCAGGCAGTATGTTGAAGATACGGGAAATGATTTCCTTGTTTTTTCGACTGAAGAACCTGAATCAACTGAGAGTGAGTTTGCCTATCAGGAATGGGCCATCTCTAAATTCTTCAATAAAAGTAACATTGATGGAATCGTCATTCAGACAGCTACCTTAAGTCGTTTCATCAAAGAAGAAAATGCCGTGAAATTCGTAAGGAATATGGATAAGGAACTGCCGGTTGTTTCCATAGTTACCCAAGTTCCAGATGTTCCATCTTTAGTTGTTGATTCCGAGGAAGCCTTCAAGAATCTTTTGCGACATCTTATTGATGACCACGGACGAAAGAGGCTTCTTTTAATTGGAATAAAATCAGAAAGTGATGACCTGATGAAGCGCATCAGATACTTCCGTGAAGTAATGGAAGAAAAGAATCTTGAATTTGATGATGATCACATTCTTTATGCGGGCTATACCATTGAAAGTGCAGAGGAAGTTCTTGAAAAAAAATATCCTACAAAGGAATCCATTGATTTTGACGGTATAGTCTGTGTCATAGATGAAATTGCCATGGGGGCAATCTCCCACATGTTCAAGCTTGGCGTTGATGTTCCTGAACAGGTCACCATCTCTGGATTTGATAACACTGTGCGTTCTGTTTATTGCTATCCAAGCCTTACAACTATAGACCAGGGAATTCCTGATCAAAGTTATCTTGGTGCAAAATTACTTTCTGAAAGAATTAATGGGAAAAAAATAGATTTGGTTACAAATCTCCATTCCCGTGCCTGCTATAGAGTAAGCTGTGGATGCCTCACTCAGGGTGATCCTTATGTAAGCATTACAGATAAAGGTGATAAAATCCCTAAGGACAGGGATTTCTATTCTGCTGCCTTCAAATCCTTTTTCGTGCATAACAATCAGAATGTAAATATCATGGACTTCATCGAAGACCTTAACTCAGGCCTTTCCCTTGATGCCCTCAGCCGCCGTCTTGACCGATACATGAAGATGTTCAATATAAAAGGGTCGGCTATCTGTCTATATGAAAAACCTGTTGAAATCAACAGGCATGAAAAGTTTGTTCTTCCTGACAAAGCTAGAATTTTCTATGCCTGCAATGTTGATGTTCCTGGACAGAAGACTATCAACAGCGAAGAATATTTTGACTGTTCAAAGAGTCTTCTACCTGACTTCATGATGAACGACATAACGGGACTGAATGCTGTAAGAATTCTTTACCACGGAAACCTTCAGTATGGATATATGATTCTTTCCATAGGCGATTACGGTGGAACAGAATACATGATGATTTATACCCTTATGGCAAAGTTCATTGCAAGTGCCTATGAGGTAAGTAATCTTTCTGATAGGAATAAGAAGCTTTCAATACTTTCAAAGACAGATGAAATGACAGGTATCCTCAACCGCCGTGGATTCATGCTTGTGGGGCAGCAGAATATTTCGCTTGCTTCTGATGTCGGCAAAAGCGGTCTTGTAATCTACGGCGACATGGATGGACTTAAGTATATCAATGACACTTACGGTCATGAGGCCGGGGATCGTGCTATCATTGCAGAGGTTGAACTATTGAAGAAAACTTTCCGTGCGGCAGATACCATTGGTCGCCTTGGTGGTGATGAATTTGCCATTGTTTCAATTTCCCTTACAATGGAAATGTTTGAAAAATTACGGCACAGGCTTGATGAGCTTTGCGAAGAATGGAACAGAACTTCAAATGAGCCTTTCAAGCTATCCATAAGTCTTGGGGCTGCAGTCTTTGATTCTGAAAAATTCAATCTTGAAAGTCTTTTGAGCAAGGCTGATGATGAGCAGTACAAGGTGAAGCATGCAAAGAAGGCGATTCGACAGAATTAAATAGCTGTTAAAATGTGTTTTTCTCTGAATTTTATAGTAAAATCATAATATGCGATTTGGAATACCAATCCCACATCTTGAATATGAATATTCTCAAAAATTGCTTGAAGGCGTAAGGCGGTATGCAAAGGATTCAGGCAATGACGTGCTTGTGTTTTCTTCAAAGGAACCAGACGCTGAAGAAAACGAATATGCTTATCAGGAATGGTTCATCTCGAAATTCATAAACAATGCAAACTTGGACGGTGCTGTTTTTCCTACGGCCGCCCTTTGTCGTTATTGTGGTTTGGAAAAAGTAAAAGACATAGTACGGGAAGTAAATGTATATCTTCCTGTAGTTTCCATCGTTTCAGTGATAAGTGAAATTCCTTCACTTATAGTTAATTCTGAATCTGCATTTAAAAATCTTGTAAGACATCTTATTGACGCTCACGGAAAAAAAGAAATTCTCTTTATGGGAATAGATTGCGAGAGCCAGGATATCAGGGACAGACTTACTTTTTTTAAGGAAGTCATGGAAGAAAAAAATATTGAAATTCCTAAGCATCACATCATTTACGGTGATTATATTTTTGACAGTGCCGTTGCCGCAATGAAAAAGAATTTTCCCACAAGGGAATCCGTTGATTTTGATGCAGTTGTCTGTGTAACCGATGAGCTTGCCTTGGGTACCATGACCTATCTTTCATCCCTTGGCTTTTCCATTCCTGAAGATATATGCGTTACAGGTTTTGACAATACAGTCCGGTCACTTTATTCGTATCCAAGTCTTACTACTGTGAACCAGGATGTTCCTGGACAATGCTACAAGGGATTCAATATTCTTGAAAGGTCTGTCACTGGAAAGAAAATCAACATGCTGAATGTGATGCAGTCGGAATGTTTGTATAGGGCAAGCTGCGGATGTCTCCCTAAAAACTCAAACTTTGTGAATAAAACCGAAAATGGAACCTATATCAGCAGAAATGAAGATTTCTTTTCCAGAGCCTTTACATCGTTCTTTGTGCGTAATGACCAGAATATATGGGTGCTGCATTTCGTAGAGGAGCTTCAGAGCAGCCTTTCACTTGAAATGCTCTGTTCAAGACTTGAAAATTATCTTTACAGCTTTGACATTAATCAGTCGGCGCTATGTCTGTATGAAAATCCTGTAGAGGTTCTGCCAGGTGAAAGCTTTAAGGCTCCTTCCATGGCAAGAATCTATTATATGTCGGATAGAATGTCCGGTACCAAGATCATTGACAGCAAGGATTACTTCAACTGCGAAAAAAGCCTGCTGCCTGATGATATGATTGATGATTTCAAAGGAGTCCAGATAGTAAAGGCAATCTATCACGGTAAATTTCAGTACGGTTATATGATACTTTCCATGGGCTCTTACGATTGTGCGGAATACATCATGATTTATTCCCTCATCTGTAAATTTATTGCAAGTGCATTTGAGGTCAGCAAGTACGAAGAGAAAAACATCAGTCTTGCAAAGCTTTCAAAAACCGATGAACTTACCGGCATACTGAACCGCCGAGGATTTCTTTTGGCAGCTCAGCAGGAACTTAACATTGCCGCATCCCTTGGGAAGAAAGGTCTTGTAATCTATGGCGACATGGACGGATTAAAGAAAATCAATGACACCTATGGCCACGATGCTGGAGACAGGGCCATCATTGCCGAGGTAGAGCTCCTAAAGAAAACGTTCCGTGCGGCAGATACCATGGCTCGTCTTGGTGGCGATGAATTTGCAATACTTTCCATTTCCCTTGATCTTGGTGTGTTTAAAAAATTAAAGAAAAGACTTGATGAGTTTTGCGAAGAATGGAACAGAACTTCAAATGAGGAATTCAATATTT
>JAUNCR010000140.1 GCA_030526505.1 Spirochaetales bacterium | reverse complement strand
ATGCTATTTAATTCACTTCAACAAATTCATCATTTCCAGGATTATTCATGGCAGCAAAACTATTCCATTTATATTTTTCTATAGAACCAAGACCACCTTTTTCACAATTTTGAAGTATATATCTGTAAACAACTTTAAAGTAAACATCATCAAGAATAGGCTCACTTTTAAATCGTCCCTGAAAAAGATGTCCACAGCGATCATACTTGCGATTAAAATAAAAAACATAACTATTTGCAATTTTCTGAACTAACAAACTCATATTTTTAGAAGCATTACCAATCAAAATATGAACATGGTTACTCATTAAGCAATAAGCGTGAACATCAATATCCAGTTCCTGAGAATATTTTTTTAATTTTTCCAGAAAAAAAGTTCTATCCCGGTTATCATTAAAGAGATTTTGCTTATTATTACCCCGAAGTATCACATGATAGAACCCAGAACTTGCATACAACCTTGGTTTTCTTGCCATATATGACCCTATTTTATATATAACCGATAAATTTCAAAAAAGTTCGTTTTTCGTGAAATTTAAGCAAGAAATATTAAATTTAGAATATGGGGACAGACCCCGTTGTCACCGTTGTCATAAAAGACAACGGGGTCTGCCCCCTCAATCATATTTATTTAATCTTTCATATAAGCTATTATACATACCATGTACGAAGTTAGAGTAGAAGCCGACTTTGCAGCGGCACATTTTTTGAAAGACTATCACGGTAAATGCGAAAATCTCCATGGCCATAATTACAAAGTTTACGCGCATGTTCGCGGGGACAGACTTGATGAGGGTGGAATGCTTTTGGACTTTACAGAACTAAAGTCAGCACTCAGAAAAGTGTGTGGATTGTTGGATCACAAGAACCTTAATGATTTTGATTACTTCAAGCAGAATCCAAGTGCAGAGAGAATCGCTACTTTCATTGCTGAAAACATTCTTGGGGATATCCCTGAACTCAAAAAAAATGACACCGACAGCGCACATTTATACGCCATCGATGTCTTTGAAACAGACACTTCTCGTGCCAGATATATTCTTTAAAACAATTACATTCTTACAGGGACACTAAGATTTGCAAGTTCAGTTTTTATTCCCCCGATTGTATAGTCGCCGGAATGAACCATGCTTGCAATGAGGGCGGCATCAGCTTTTCCTTCTTTTAGGACATCAGCAAGATGCTGAACTGTTCCGCCACCGCCAGATGCAATTACTGGAACTTCAACATTTTCACTGATCATTCTTGTAAGGTTAAGTTCATATCCGCTTCTAGTTCCATCAGCATCAATTGAATTCAAAACGATTTCACCGGCACCAAGTTCCACAGCTTTCTTTGCCCAATCAAGAGCATCAAGTTCAGTGGCAACTCTTCCACCATTGATATACACGCGATAGCCGCTAGGCATTGCTTCGTCTTTTGCAGCATCCATACCTAGAACAATGCACTGGTTTCCAAAAACACGAGCACCTTCTTTTATGAGTTCAGGATGTTTCACTGCCTGGCTGTTAAGGGAAACCTTTTCTGCGCCTGCAAGAATTGTTGAACGAATGTCATCCAAGGTTCCGATTCCACCGCCAACACAGAAAGGGATGAACACCTGGCTTGCAACACGGGCGATAAGGTCAAGAATTGGACCTCGACCACGGGCACTTGCCATAATGTCATAGAAGACAAGTTCGTCAACACCCTGGCGATAGTATTCCGCAGCCATTTCTACAGGATCACCGATATCAACATTATTCTGAAATTTTACGCCTTTTGTTGTACGTCCGTCTTTTACATCAAGGCAGACGATGATTCTTTTCTTAAGCATGTTTTCCGCCTTACAGATTTACAAAGTTTTCAAGGATTTTAAGTCCAGCTTTTCCTGATTTTTCAGGATGGAACTGGAACACAGTAAGGTTATCCTTTTCAATTATTGAAGGAACCTTCATGCCATAATTTGCATAGCCTTTGACTACAGTTTCATCCTCAGGCTGAATTACATAGGAGTGAACAAAATAGAAGTCGCTGCTGCTTTCCACACCGTCAAGGAGTTTTGAACCACCATTGCTGATTTCAAGATCGTTCCAACCCATATGAGGAACTTTTACCGATTCTGCCACACCATTGATTTTCAACAAATCTGAAAAATGTTTGATTTTTCCAGGAATAAGTCCGAGGCATTCAACCTCCCCTTCTTCTGAATAATCAAAAACAATCTGACTGCCAAGACAAATACCAATCATAGGCTTGCCACTTGCATGGAAATCCTTAAGGAACTTGTCAAAACCTGTTGCTTTAAGCTGCTCCATTGCATAAGCGGCATCACCCACGCCAGGGAAAACGATCTTGTCTGCATTTTTCAAGTCGGCTGGATTCTTTGAAAGAACATAATCCGCCTTCAAGTACTGAAGTGCATGTTCCACACTAGTTATGTTGCCTGCATTGTAATCTACGATACCAATCATAGTTAGTAATATAACAGAATGACTTTAAAATGAAAACAGCACTACTTGTAAAAAGTAGTGCTGTATATAACAACTTTAATTCAGCAAGTCATTATTCAGTAGGTCTCTTCTTGAGCTTCTTTGACTTGAGCACTGCCTGTCCTTCTCCTACGCTCTGCTCCATCATGGCGCGAACGCGGAGTGGGAGGCCGAACAATGTGATGAAGCCTTCTGCATCCTTGTGGTTGTAGAGGTCACCTGTTGTGAATGATGCGATTGATTCGTTGTAGAGGCTGTACTTTGAACCAGAACCTGCACCACGGATTGCCCCCTTGATGAGCTTGAGCTTAACCCAACCTGTACATGTTTCTTCTGACTTGTCTACAAATGCCATCAATGAATCATACAATGTTGTGAACACCTTTCCGTCGTAGATGAGTTCGCCAATCTTGATAGAAAGCTGCTGCTTGTAGTGATATGTATCACGATCAAGTGTAAGGTGGTTCATCATGCGGTGTGCTGCATAAAGGATTGCTCCACCCGGTGTTTCGTAAACACCACGGCTCTTCATACCTACACAGCGGTTTTCACAGATGTCAACAAGGCCGATACCATTGCGTCCGCCAATCTTGTTAAGTTCTGTAAGGAGCTTGAGGGCGTCCATCTTCTTGCCGTTAACAGCAACAGGAATACCCTTTTCAAATTCAATCTTAACATATTCGCCGGCAGCAGGTGCTTCTTCTGGAACAACTGTGTTCTTGAGCATGTGCTTGTAGTTTGGTTCGTTTTCTGTCTTCTCAAGTTCAAGACCTTCATGAGAAAGGTGCCAGATGTTTTCGTCGCGAGAGTAAGACTGGTCCTTCTTCATTGGAACTTCAAGTCCGCGGTCTTCAAGATACTTGATTTCAGCTTCGCGGCTGTCCATGTTCCACTTGTCGTCGCGCCAAGCAGCAATGCACTTGAGGTCTGGAGCAAAAGCCTTGATTGCAAGTTCAAAGCGAACCTGATCGTTTCCCTTACCAGTTGCACCGTGACAGATAGCTACAGCACCTTCCTGACGAGCATATTCAACAAGAATCTTTCCGATAAGTGGACGAGCTGTTGAAGTACCAAGGAGGTATTCATCTTCGTAAATTGCATTAGCCTTGAGTGCAGGCCAAATGTATTCTTCAATGTATTCCTGGCGAGCGTCTACAACATAACATGCAGAAGCGCCTGTCTTGAGGGCACGGCTCTTGATTGCCTTCCAGTTGTCACCCTGACCAACATCGATACAAACTGCAATTACATCGTAATCGTAGTTTTCCTTGAGCCAAGGAATGATTACAGTTGTATCAAGTCCACCTGAATATGCAAGAACAACCTTGTCCTTTCCAGACTTCTTTGCTGTCTTCTTTGCTGCAGACTTAACAGCTGTCTTT
>JAUNCR010000139.1 GCA_030526505.1 Spirochaetales bacterium | reverse complement strand
CAATGGCATCCTTGTAGCCAACATAGTCCTGAATGTACCTGAAGATGACATTATTCTGGGATTCAGAACTGAAGGAAAGTTCAAACTGGTCGTGTATTTTGAAAGACACGGAAGGAACAAACCTGAAATAGCTGTTGGTTGGCCTTACAAAATCATATACAAGGCTGGTGCTCAAAGAAGGAGCCCAAGTTATCCTTTTTTTCCAGTAACGGTAAGTCTTGTTTTGCGTAGAATAGGCAATGCTGAAATTATATGGAACGAATTTCTTTCCCTCTTTTTCAGTCCATCCGGATTCCCTGTCAAAATCATAGACGGTTGTGTACTGCATGGTATAGGCAAGCTGAAGGTTCCTGTAGGTTGCGGCAAATTTAAAGGAGTCCTTGTATTTTTCCTCAAGTTCATAGTTGTAGGATTCCGTAAAGGAAAGGTTGCCGTCAAGGAATTTCAATGTGGCAGACTGTCTGAAAGGATTCCAAAGGAACTCGTCTTCTTCCTTGGACTTTTTATAAAGGCCCGTAGTAGCGGTAGTAGTAAAATGAGGAAAGGTTAATGTCAAGGTTCCGTTGTATTCGTCCTTCTGTGGCGGAAGGTTTGAAGTCATTGTGAAAGTCTGTGAAAAATCATCTTCCTTTGCAGAAACAATTGCACTCATAGTGTGGATGGTCATGCATTCGTCATCGGAAAGGTCAGCCGTAATGTATTCCCATTCAGGATTTTCAACATCACCGATAAAATTTGTCTTAAGCAGCTTGATGGTTGTATTCCATTCAAGTCCAGTGTCCTTAAAATATTCAGTGTACCTGAAAGGCTTGATGGAAACCTGGTTTGTATTTGTAACATCCATCTTCCTTGCCTTGTAGTCGGAAAGGATTACAGAATCCTTGGCAGAACCTTCCGCATACCCATCAAGGTTTGGATGTTTCTGCACTACAGGATTGAAGGTAAAGTTATTGGTAAAGGAAGCAAAGTCATCCTTAAACTTGAATTTGCTTGAAAGGGTTGAAGGAACCTGAACCTGGTAATATGAAGAATAAAGGTCAGACCAGGAGAAATCTTCCGGATTTTCAAGTTTTTCAGCTTCGTAATTAAGCTGTGAAATGTACTGGGGAGAAATTTCATAGGTAAGGGAATAGCTTCCGTCATTGATTTTATTTACGCCGTTCTTGTTCTGAAGTTCTAGCTCAGCAAAAGTAAACTCTATTTTCTTTTCATCTTCCTTTTTTTCAGTTTCATTTTCTTCTGAGCTTGCAGGAGGAACATATTCTTCGCCTTTAGCCTCGGCCTCTTTTCTTGCCTTCTCTTCCCGCTTTTTCTGCAGGTCATCCTTTTCCTTTTGGGTCATAAGTTCTTCAGGAATATTCAGGGCTGTAGTAAATTCAGGGGATTTAGGAGTCTTCAATTCTGCAGGAGGATATTGAAAAATGGTTCCCTCGATTTTTCCGGAAATCTTAATAGGAGTTACCTGAGACGGATAGAAGAAAGCTCTTTCTGGAGTTTTATCTCTCCAATCACTTGGATTTTCTCTCCATGAAGGATCAGCTGAAGTTCTTAACTTTGTATTGAAAATGAGGGAGGAAGAAACATTTGAAACATTGATGCTTGAAATGTATGGATAAACAAAATTAGGAACAGGAATTTTAAATGAAGTGTTGGCATCCCAGGTAAAGGAAGTGGTCTGAGTACTTGTATCTTCACTGTCGGATTTTTCCTTTGAGTTATTGTTCATGAAGAAACTGATCCAGTCCAGGGATTCGGAACGGGAATCAAAATCTTCAGTAAAAAAAGGATCGCTGAAAACAGGCATAGAAAGATGGAATGCCAATGGCTTGCTAATGTCAGCCTTAAAATTTGCACTGTAGCGGAAAGGAGTATGAACTCCCATGAAGTTGGCACTGTCCCTGTATTTCTCACCTTCCGAAGAATAGGTTGTGTACTGCCCTCCGGTACTAAAAACCGTATTGGTAAAACCAAGCCTGACAGAAGCACTGACGGCAGAAACATATTCATTAGAAGGAGCAAAGACACCGTCTACACCAAGAAGGGTTCCAAGGTTTGTGTAATGGTCGCCGATCACCTTAAGGTAATGGGAAGTATCTCCATCATAGTCTTCATCAAGGTTATGAAGGACAAGGCCCTCCCTCTTCTGCTTTTTCAAAACTGAAGGCTTCATGAAGTTGAAGATACCTTTTGTAAGTTCCTCTCCTGACGAAGCTGTAGTATCAGAACCGGCGCTAACATCTTTTTCTTCAAGGGGTTTGCGGCCAAGAATGTATGTGGTTGTCTGGAAATAGTAGCCGTGCCTTTCCTTGTAGCCGAAAGAAGGATTGAAAATCAATTCATCCTTTGGATAGTAAAAGGCCGGAAGATAAAGGACCGGAACATGTCCGATGGAAATGACTGCATTAAGGAATGCGAATTCTCCGCCGGGCAAAAGCCAGATTCTTGAAGCCTTGATTTTCCAGTGTGGGTTTTCATCGTCACAGAAAGTAAGTTCTCCGCTTTTGAATGCAATGGTGCTTGAAGAGTCGCGTCCAAAAATTCTGGAAGAAACAATAAGAGTGGAACCTGACGGCAGGTTTAGGGCATCACTTTGGGTATGGATTGCCCTACCGTTGTCAAAGATTCCTTCAAGGGTTGATGTGTTTACAAGAAGGGATGTAGCAGTAATGGTCTGTTCGCCTTCAGAAGATCCTGACTGGACAAGGCTGATGTTTCCCTTTGCAAAGAGGGTTTCAGTAGTCCTGTTGTACCTTACTTCATCGGCCTTAATCGAAAGTTTTGTACTGCCCTTTTCAACTGAAACGGAAACATCCCCGGAAAGAAGAATCTCTTCGCTGTCATCTTCCTCATTGGTCCTGTAAGAGGAACTGTCGGCTCCTTCTATAGTGATGATTGTAGTGTTGTCGTCTGCGGCAAAAATAAAATTCCCGCCAACCATCAGAAAGATGGAAAGAATGAGGAATTTAAATTTTCCGAAAGACACTTTAAAATTCAACTTTGTTAACTGCCATTATTTTTTAGACGAAAGGCTGTCGCGCTTCTTTTCACGCTCGAGCATTTCGCCAATATATTTACCGGTATAACTTTCCTTTACCTTTGCAACCTCTTCCGGAGTTCCCGTCGCAATGATTTTTCCGCCGCCTGCTCCGCCTTCAGGACCAAGGTCGATGATATGATCTGCCTGACAGATTACATCAAGATTATGTTCGATCATCACAACGGAATTACCCTTTTCTACCAGGGCATGAATGATCTGCATAAGGTTCATTACATCAACAAAATGGAGGCCCGTTGTAGGCTCGTCAAGAATATACAAGGTCTTTCCCGTTGATGGACGGGCAAGTTCTGCAGCAAGCTTTACGCGCTGTGCTTCACCGCCGGAAAGAGTAAGGGCATTCTGTCCAAGGGTAATATATCCAAGGCCAACATTCTTGAGGGTTTCAAGTTTTTTCTGAATGTGAGGAATACCGGCAAAGAAATCAGCTGCATCTTCTACTGTCATTTCAAGGACATCGCTAATGGACTTTCCCTTGTAAAGAACTTCAAGGGTTTCCCTGTTGAATCTTTTTCCGTGGCATACATCACACTGAATGAAGACATCAGGAAGGAAGTTCATTTCGATTGTAATCGTTCCGGCCCCCTGACAGTTTTCACAGCGACCGCCCTTAACATTAAAGCTGAAGCGGCCAGGCTTGTATCCCATTGCCTTCGCTTCAGGCATGCAGGAATAGAGTTCGCGAATCTTGTCAAATACACCGATGTAAGTTACAGGATTGCTTCTTGGAGTTCTTCCGATTGGACTCTGGTCGATGTTTATTATCTTGTCGATGCTTTCAAGTCCCGTAATCTTTTTGAATTCCCCGGAAGGAAGC
>JAUNCR010000028.1 GCA_030526505.1 Spirochaetales bacterium | reverse complement strand
AGATTTGACTTATGACAATCTACGAAAGCATTAATTCCCTTGTTGACTACGGCCTTGTTACAGGTCTCATTTCTGAAGATGATGTTTCATATACACAGAACAGGCTTCTTGAAACTCTTGAGCTTGAAGGGTTTGAAGACGGATTTGATTTTGCTTCCATTCCTGAAGTAAAGGTGGAAGAACTTGAATCAATCCTGAAATCAATTCTTGACTGGGCTTGCGAAAAAGGACTATGTGAAAATTCCGTAGTTTATCGTGATCTCTTCGATACAAATTTGATGGGGTGCCTTGTAGACCGTCCCTCATCTATCCGTGCAAAATATACAACCCTTTATGAAAAGTCTCCAAAGGAAGCTACTGACTGGTATTATAAATTCAGCCAGGACACTGATTACATTCGCCGTTATAGGGTCTGCAAGGATGTAAAGTGGCAGAGTAAAACTGAATACGGTAACATGGATATTACCATAAATCTTTCAAAGCCAGAAAAAGATCCCAAGGCAATTGCCGCCGCCCTAAACGCAAAAAAATCAGGTTATCCTGCATGCCTTTTGTGCAGGGAAAACGAAGGTTATGCCGGCCGTGTAAATCATCCTGCCCGCCAGACCCACCGCATAATTCCCTTTGAGCTTTGCGGAGAAAAATTTGGTCTTCAATATTCACCTTATGTTTACTACAACGAGCACTGCATCGTTTTTGCAATGGACCATGTTCCTATGGCAATCACAAACAAGTCCTGGCGGTACCTTCTTGATTTCGTAAAAATTTTTCCTCATTACACCATCGGTTCAAATGCGGATCTTCCTATTGTTGGCGGATCCATCTTGACCCACAACCATTTCCAGGGCGGCAACTACGAATTTGCCATGTCAAAGGCTCCCGTTGAAAAGGAATTTGTCATTGCTGGATTTGAAGATGTAAAGTGCGGTATCGTTAAGTGGCCTATGAGCGTTCTCCGGTTAAAGGGGACAGACCCCGATCGCATTGCCTTGCTTGCCGACAGAATCCATGAAAAATGGCGTGGTTATACTGATGAAGACGCTTTCATTTATGCCGAAACTGATGGTGTAAAGCACAATACCTTGAATCCCATTGTCCGCCGCCGCGGGGAATTTTTTGAGCTTGATCTTGTTCTCCGCAACAACATTACAACTGAAGAGCATCCTCTTGGTGTGTATCATCCCCATGCTGAACTCCACCACATTAAAAAAGAAAACATAGGTCTCATTGAAGTCATGGGCCTTGCCATTCTTCCAGGCCGCCTTAAGACGGAACTTGCAGATCTTGGAAAAGCAATTGTAGAAGGAAAAGACATTGCCGCCGATCAGGTTCTTTCAAAGCATGCCGATTGGGTGAAGGCATTCCTTCCTAAATATAAAGAGGTGAATGCCTCTAATATAGAAAAAATCCTTCAGGATGAAGTTGGCCTAGTGTTCTCCAAAGTTCTGGAAGATGCCGGTGTATACAAGCGGACTCCAGAAGGAATGAAAGCCTTTGAAAGATTTATAAAATCCCTGGGAGAAAGCCTCTGATTTGTAAATTTCGGAATTCACATTTTCCCTTCTTTTACAAAGCATTTTATTTGTGGTAAAATGCAACGATTATAATTATTTACTCCGGGGTTACTTATGTCAAAATTATATGTTCCAAAGAACTACAAGCCTTTGCTAAGCGTAAAGGAAACAGAAAAGGCAATCGTCCTCCTCAAGGACTTTTTTCAGCTTGCTCTTTCTACAGAATTGAGCCTTACTCGTGTTACTGCTCCTCTTTTTGTTAAGAGCGGAACTGGTCTCAATGATGACCTTAACGGTGTTGAACGCCCAGTAAAATTCCCAGTAAAGGATATGAACGAAACTCAGGTAGAAATCGTTCACTCCCTTGCAAAGTGGAAGCGCATGAAGGTAACGGAACTTGGCCTCGACAATGGCTTTGGAATCTATACAGACATGAATGCCATCCGTGCAGATGAAGAACTCGATAACCTTCATTCCCTTTATGTTGACCAGTGGGACTGGTGTATGCGCATTGACGAAAATGACCGTACAATCGACTACCTTAAGGAAATCGTAAAGAAGATTTACCGCGTACTTAAGCAGACTGAATTCTTTGTTTACGACCGCTATGAAAACATCAAGCCTTGCCTTCCAGCAGACATTACATTTGTTCATGCAGACGACCTTGTAAAAATGTATCCTGGAAAATCTCCAAAGGAACGTGAAACAGCATTCTGTAAGGAACACGGTGCAATCTTCATCATCGGCATCGGCGGCAAGCTTTCGGATGGAACAATTCACGACGGTCGTGCTCCAGACTACGATGACTGGATCACACCAGGCCCAGACGGAAAGCCAGGCCTTAACGGTGACCTTATGGTTTGGAATCCTGTCCTTGACTGTGCAATGGAACTTTCTTCCATGGGTATCCGTGTAAGCAAGGAAAGCCTCAAGTCCCAGCTTGCAGAACGCGGTTGCCCTGAAAGAGCCGAACTTACATTCCACAAAAAACTTTTGAACGGAGAACTTGTTCAGACTCTTGGCGGTGGTATCGGTCAGTCACGCCTCTGCATGTACTTCCTCCGCAAGGCACACATCGGTGAAACACAGGTTAGCATGTGGTCAGAAGACATGCTCAAGGAATGTGCAGACAACAACATTGCAATTCTTTAAATTAAAATGTAAACAAAGCATATGTCCGTAGAAAGTGTTGCGGCTTTGCAGACGGTGGTTGAGCCTGTCGAAACTACCGTCTGTTTAGTATAAATTGCTTGATTTCGACATGAGACCATAGCAAGTGCGTATGGTCGAAGCGTAGCGCACCAATCGGCGCTACTACATTTTTTCGGACACTGACAATATTTGCCGGTTACTTTACTTGTCAAAGTGCCGGCTTTTTTTACTATACAGTTCCAGATTAACGGGAGGTCCCTTATGGAAAACAAAAGCTACACTTTTTCTATCGAATCTATTTTCAAGGATCTTCCAACTTTTAATGAAAAGAAAATCACTGAACTAACGGTAAATGATCTTAATTTCTCTTCTGACAAGGCAGGCATACTGCGCCTTACTGAAGAAATTAAAAAGCATTGCCCTGATCTTTTCCTTTCACTTCTCATTGATCCTAAAGTCATCGACAGGGCTCTTGTAGATTCCCTTTCCGAAATCTACTGTTCCCTAGAGATTCCAGTTTGCGGTACTGAAAAAAACGGGACACTTCTTTTTGACAAGAAGTTCTATTCAGGAAAGGCAAACATTTTGAATGAGGCAGGGCTTGTTTTCGGATTCAACATGGCCTGGGGCATGCAGACGGGCGACACCTTCAAGCTGTTCCGGGACCGCCTTGATTTTGCCGCAAGCCTTTATCCAAACCACATTGATTTTGAACAGCTTGAAAGAACTCCTTACGAAGATCCAAAACCTACTGGAATCTATTCTTCAAAGGACATGGATTTTTCAAGGGGAATGGCTTTTGCCTGCAAGGTTTTCTACAGTCAGGGAAGGGCAGTGCCTTGGTTCAATTCTGTTCTTCATGCTTTGAAAATAAATGCCTCTTCTTTTTTTGCAGACTTTGAAGAATTCCAGCAGTGCAACAACTGTTCCTTTGAAGTGGAATTTGACGGGGACGAAGCAGGGCACAAGGCTGTTGAAAAGCTTCAGCTTATGTTCCTTTCCCAGAAGTTTGAGGAAAAAAACAAAAGCCATCTTTTTGCTGCCGTTAATGACATAGTAAAAATCAACGGGGCATTCAGCCGATGTTCAAGTGATGGTACGGAAGAAGATGTGGAACTTTCCTATAATCCGGAAGACCTTCTTTCTCCATACAGTTTGAACATTGCCGACTTTGCGGAGAATGTTGCAATGGAAAGTACGGAAATCAAAATATTTGAAACGGACGAAGGCCCTGACTTCAAAATAATCGGATAAAAAAAAGAGATGTCGAATTGCTCCGGCATCTCTTTTCATTTTAAAGTAAATGTGTATTATTCAGCTTTTTCTTCTGCAGGAGTTTCTGCAGTTTCATCTTTTTCTACCCAGCGGTTGTAGATGTTTGCAAGGATTGCACCGGAAATGTTGTGCCATACGCTGAAGATTGCACCTGGTACTGTTGCCATTGCAAGACCCTTGAAAGCTGTTCCTGCAAGAGATGTTGCAAGGCCAGAGTTCTGCATGCCGATTTCAACTGACAATGCCTTTGTCTTTGCTGCGTTGAGCTTGAGGGCTTTACCGAGTCCAAATCCACATGAGTATCCAAGAATGTTGTGGAGTATAACTACTGCAAAAATGATTGCACCTGTTGAAAGGATCTTTGCGCTGTTGTGTGAAACTACACAGGCAACGATGAGACAGATTGCAACTACAGAAACACAAGGAAGAAGGGCAACGATTTTCTGTGTGAACTTTCCGAAGAACTTGTTGATGATGAATCCAAGTGAAATTGGAACGATTACAACCTTTACGATTGAAATGAACATTGCCATGACATTTACTTCAACTGTTGTCTTAAGGAGAAGGTATGTGATTGCAGGTGTAAGAACTGGTGCAAGGAGTGTGTTGATGCTTGTCATTCCAACGGAAAGTGGAACATCACCCTTTGAAAGGTAAGTGATGACGTTGCTTGAAGTTCCGCCTGGACATGTACCTACAAGAACAACGCCTGCAAGAAGTTCAGCGTTAAGGTTGAAGATTTTTCCCAATGCAAATGCAAGGAGAGGCATGATTGTAAACTGTGCAACACAGCCGATGATTACATCCTTAGGACGAGTGAAAACAACTGCAAAGTCAGATGGCTTGAGTGTAAGTCCCATTCCGAACATAACCAGCATCAAAAGCCAGTTGATCCATGTAGTCTTGATCCAAAGGCATGTGCCTGGAACAAACAAAGCGAGTACAGTTACTGCAAGAACAATAACAGCCATGAACTTTCCGAAAAAGTTACTGATTTTTTCAATGATATTCATATTTAACCCCTTGTTAAAGTTTTTAATTATACTAAAGTTATTTAAGTATTTATTCAATTGGAAATGTGTTTGGCAGAAAAAGCTTTCATTAGGGGTCTGTCCCCTCTGTACGCTTGCCGGGGAAAAAAAAAAGCTCCCGAAACCTATCGGGAGCAAAAAAAAGGAGAGTTATGAAGAGAAGACCGCTTGTTGCTTTTCAATCTTCACTAATACAACCATCCTTTACAGAATAAGTTACAGAAAAAATAAAAAAAATGCAAAGAAAAATCGGCTTCCGCAAGGAACCGCACGGAGCGCATAAAAACAAAAAGCCCCTTTCATCAAGGATGATGAAAGGGGCTTCTATAACTAAGCCGTTGGTTTAGAACTTATAGCGGCCTGTGCTGATTGTATGGCCTTCGCTGTAAACATCGAACCAGATTTCCTTTTTGCCTTCAAGCTGGAGTGCACGGTAGAATTCTTCTACAGTTTCAACCTTCTTGTCGTTTACGGCACAGATTACATCGCCGTTCTGGAGCCTTAAGGCTGCTGCCGGTGTCTTTTCCGTTACGCCTGCAACAACAATTCCCTTAACCTTGTCATTGTCAATCTTAAGCTTCTTGCGGTTTTCATCCGAAAGTGGCGATGCAATGAAACCTGGCCAGAGTTTTGAATTGTCCGAAACAAACTTTTCATCTCGTTCGTCAATCTTAATCTTAAGGTGTTTCTTTTCCTTTCCGCGGAGAACGGTAACTTCCGCTGTCTTTCCTGCAGGAATGCTTCCGATTTCGCGAACCAGCTGGTCTACGGATTTAACTGCATGTCCGTTAAGTTCAGTAATGTAGTCTCCAGGGAACATTCCTCCCTTGAGTGCTGGGCTTTCAAGGAAAAGCTGTGAAGCAAGGGCACCCGTAATCTTCTTGTCGATTCCAAGCTGTTCCTTGTATTCGTCAGATATTTCCATAAGGCTGATTCCAACCCATCCGTAGGTAATCTTTCCGTCTGAAATGAACTGGTCGATGGCAGTCTTTATGTTGTTGATTGGAATGGAGAAACCGAGTCCAACGCTTCCGCCCGAAGATGATGCGATCCATGTGTTGATGCCGATTACTTCGCCGTAAATGTTTACGAGAGGACCACCTGAGTTACCCTGGTTGATGGCTGCATCTGTCTGGATGAAGTCGGAGATTGAACCGATCTGGCCGCCGCTTCTTCCTGTTGCACTTACGATGCCCTGTGTAACTGAAGCAAAATAACCGAGCGGGCTGCCGAGGGCGAGTACAATGTCTCCCTGCTGCATGCTGTCGCTGTCACCAAGTTTTGCAACTGGAATATTTCCGTCATCGCTTTCAAAGGAAACGAGGGCAACATCCATGCGTGGATCTGCACCTACCAATTTTCCGTCAAATTCGCGTTCGTCATTAAGCTTGATCTTGATTTTGTATGCACTGCCTGCAACATGGTTGTTTGTAAGAACATAGAAAGTCTTGCCGGTTTTGCGCACGATTACGCCTGAACCAAGGCCGCTCTGTTCCTGTTCGCGGAAACCGTCGTCGCCTTCCTTTTCATTTCCTTCTGGTGTACTGAAGAATGGATTGTTCTTAAAAAAGTCGCGGAAAGGGTTGTAAACCTGAACCTTTTTCTTTTCTACGACATCAACTTCAACAACTGTTGGAAGAACAGAAGAACTGATGGAACGGAATGTATTCTGCATTGCCTGTGTAACTGCAAGGGAATCCTGTGGAATTACTGCAGCTGGCGAAGTTTCTGCAAATGCAACATTGGCAGATCCCTTGTTTACCTTGCAGGAAAGGTTGAAAATCCCAAAGGAAAGGGCCGCTGTACATGCTGCAATGGCTGCATTTTTTGTAATTTTTTTCATATTTGTTTTATCCTCCGAAAAGTAAAGAACCTGACTGTTTCAATGCAGGTTCTTTCAGATAAAGAAAAAGCGTTGTTTCAGAATCTAAACTTTCTTATACAATATAATAAACAAAAAGCAAAAAAATTACACTAAATCTTAATTTTTATATGTTTTCACAAAGAATTTCTTTTTTTGAAAATTTCTACTATACTATATCCATGGATTACGGATTCGATGCATATAAAAAAGAAAAGGGTGCACAAAAAGTTCAGAGCGTATCAAAAGAGATTAGGAAAAGTGGTGAACCTGGTCATGTTCCATTGGTGCACAAGCCTATTTTTGAAAAGATAAATTCCACCATCGACAAGATGGAAAAAGAAAACAACAGGACTCTGGAAGAAGAAAACCTTAAGAAGGCTGAAAAGGCCGCAAAGAGCGGAACCTGGTTTGGCCGCAAGAAATCTGCATCTTCGGAAGATGTTCAGGAAGCGGTAAAGAACCTTACTTCCGGTGGACTTATAAAGGTTCCGGGTGCATCAAACGAAAACGAATCCATTTACAGGCGAGTTGCAAAGTTCCTTGTAATCATCGGTATTGATGAAGCGGCAAAGATCCTTCCTCACCTTACTGAAGAACAGACTGAAAAGATAATCCCTGAAATCGCAACGATTCAGAAAATAACTCCTGAAGAAAAGGCAGCCATCCTTGAAGAATTCGACGGGCTTTTGATGAAGGCCCGGGAAGAAGGCGGAATCGAAACTGCAAGGACAATCCTTTCAAAGGCCTACGGAAGCGTTAAGGCCGAGGAAATGCTTGCAAGGTCCATTCAGTATGAGCACGGCAAACCTTTTGACTATCTTGCAGATGCAGATGCAGAAAGAATAAAACTCCTTGTTGAAGGAGAATCAGTAGGAATACAGGCAATAGTTCTTTCACAGCTGGAACCACAGAAGGCTGCAAAGGTAATCAACCTTATGGATCCGGAAGACAAGAAGTCAGTTGTACTTCGCCTTGCAAAGATGCAGAGCGTTTCTCCTGAAGTAATGAAGGAAATCGACCATAGCCTTCATGAAAAACTCCTTACCCAGAACACTGAAAATTCAGACAACCTTGACGGAAGGGGAATCCTTGCACAGATCCTTAAGCGCATGAACCACGGTTCAGAAAATACAATCCTCAACGTCCTTAGCGAACAGGATCCGGAACTTGGTGCAGACTTGAGGAAGAGGCTCTTTACTGAAGAAGATGTTGTCGGCTCGGACGACAGGTTCATTCAGAACTATCTTCACGACATGGAAAACAGGGATGTTGCAATCCTCATAGTAAAGAAATCGGAAGCATTCCGTGAAAAAATACTTTCAAATGTTTCAAAGAACAGAAGGTCAGACATTCTTGAAGAAGAATCAGTCCTTGGCATGGTGACAAAAGCAGACAGCGAAAGGCTTACATCCCAATTCTATACTGTGCTCAGACGGGCATGGGAAAAGGGCGACCTTAGGGTTGCCGGACGCGATGAGGACGAGGTGTTCGTATGAAAAAAACAATGAAAAAAAATGATGTCTATAAGGGATTCAAGGTTCTTGATGTAATCGATGTTAAGGAGTTTGATTCAATCGGAATCTATCTTAGGCATGAAAAGTCGGGCATGGAAGTTTTCCATATGCTGAACAATGACAGCGAAAATCTTTTTGCCTTTGCTTTCCGAACGCCTTCACAGGACAGCACCGGGGCAGCCCATGTTCTGGAACACAGCGTCCTCTGCGGTTCAAAGAACTATCCTGCTAAGGATCCGTTTCTTCAGCTTACTAAGCAGAGCATCAATACATACCTGAATGCCTTTACAGCAAGCGACAGAACCGTATTTCCGTCTTCTTCCCTCATTAAGGCCGACTACTTCAACATCATGTCCGTATATGCAGATGCTGTCTTTTTCCCTTTGTTGAGGCCTGAAGTTTTTTCACAGGAATGCTGGCGTCTTGAAACGGACGAAAAAAACAATCCTTCAATCCAGGGGGTTGTTTTCAACGAAATGAAGGGAAACTATTCTTCCTTTACAAGCGTTGCTTCCGATGCAATCCTGAACGCCCTTTATCCGGATTCTGTTTACAACCTTGATTCGGGCGGCGATCCATTGGTAATCCCGTCACTTACTTTGGAAAAGCTCCGTGCCTTCCATAAAAAATATTACTGCACCAGCAACTGCCTTGTTTTCCTTTACGGAAACATACCGACGGAAAAGCAGCTGGATTTCCTCAATGAAAAAATCATTTCAAAGGTTTCAGGTTTCGGCAAAAAGACAGTGATCAAGGACCCGGCTGTAAAGCCCCCGAAAAAGAACTATAAGGCTTATGCGCCTGCAGACAATGACAAGACAGGAAAAGATAATTCGACTGTCGCCCTGTCATGGAACTTTGGTAAAAACATTCACGATTCCAGCGTAAACCTATGCGAAATTGCAATGCTCTATGATCTTCTTCAGGGCAGTGACAGCGCACCGATGAGGAGCGCACTTTTGAAAAAGTTTCCTAACGGGGCCGTGTCTCCTTTATCGGGTCCATCCCTTACAAGCTATCACAGTTCCTTTACAATTGGATTTTCCGAAATGAAGGAAAGCCAGAAAAATGAATTCAAGAAGACTGTCTATGAAGTTTTTGAGAAGCTTGGAAAGGACGGTTTTTCCGAAGATGATGTGGAACGCGCTCTCATGGACTTTGAAATCAGGAGCCTTGAAGTTCAGAGAAGTCCTTCTGGCGGGCCATTCTCACTTTCCATTTTGCGTGCGGTTCTCCGTGGCTGGACTTACGGAATGGAACCATGGAAATTCATTTTCATTAAGAGGGAAACGGAAGAACTTAAAAAGAATCTTGCCGCTGACAAGGATTATCTGAAGAAACTCGTAAAGAAATATTTCCTGGACAATGAATACAATTGCCTTTCGGTCATAATCCCTACCAGCGAATATACGGAAAAGAGGACTAAAAAGGAAATTGCAATTACAAGGAAGCTCTTCAGGGAAACGGGAAAAGAAAAGGCCGCTGATTCCCTTAAGCGCATGTACGATTTCCAGAACAGCAATGAAGTTGCGGACATTCCTTCGGTTAAGGTTAAGGACCTTGAGGTCATAGATGACGGAATTAAGGCAAGGGTGTCTTCTGTAAAGGGAGTACCATTCCTGTATAGCGAAGAGCCTTGCAACGGAATCATATATGCATCCATTGCTTTCCCGGTGGATGTCCTTAAGGCAGAGGATTACCTTTACCTTCCGCTGCTTGAAGAAACTTTGACGGACATGGGGTGGGGCAGTCTCAGCTGGGAAAAAGCCGCCGCAGCAGCAGACAAGGTCATAGGTTCCATGTCTGTTGGAACCAGAAGGGGACAGGTTTCGGACGCAAACAAAAAATACATGGAAGAAAATCCTCTTATCGTCGGCAGGGAATGGCTTTCCATCAAGGTTAAGTTCCTTGAAGACAAGACTGATGAAGTGTTCAAGATATTGGAAGACTGCATCAGCGGAGTAACTTTCTCTGATTCAAAGCGCCTAAAGTCAATCATCAGTTCCGTTTGTGCAGGAATAAATTCAACCATTGTTCCTCATGCCCATTCCTACGCAGTAATGAGGGCAATGAGGGGTGTAAGCAGGCTCAGTGCAATAAGTGAAATGCTTGACGGATTGACCTGCAAGAAAACCTTTGACCGCATAAAGAAGATGAAGTGCCCGGAACTCCAGAAAAAACTTGATTCCATGTTCACCACCATAAAGACAAGCGGCGCCCTTATTACTGTCTGCGCAGACAAAAAGGGTGTTGGCCTCGTAAAGAAGCGGACTGCAAAAATGGTTGATAACCTTGGACTTGTCTATCCAAAGCCAAAAAGAAATACAAGCCTTGCCGAGTTCCTGAAACTTACTGAACTTGAAGGCGTTTCTGGCCGTGCAAAAAAAACTGTTGCAGACGAAGTGATTCTGATTCCTGGAGACATAGGTTTTGCCTGCAGCGCCGTAGAAAGTTCTGCATACGGAACTAAAGAATATGTTGAGGATATGGTTGTTGCCCATACTCTGGAAAAGACAGAACTGTGGACAAAAATCAGGATGTCCGGCGGTGCCTACGGGGTTTTCCTTAATGTAAACGGAGACCTTAACCTTACAAGGTACTGCACCTACAGGGATCCAAAACCTTTCGAATCCCTGGGCGTATTTGACGATACCATTGAAAACCTTGAAGACAGGGAACTTACTCAGGAAGAGATCGAACATGCAATCTGCGGTATCTATGCCGACGACATTGAGCCTATGACTCCAGCCGGCAGGGGAATCTGCGGCATCATGAGGATTCTCTACGGCGGTTCAAGTGCGGCCTGCAGCAAGAGGGTTTCCATGCTCCTTAAGGTTGGCAAAAACGGGACAAAAAAGTCCTGCAAGCGTTATTCCAAGGCAAAAAAGGTGGGAAAAACCGTAGTTTTGTGCGGAAAATCCCTTCTTACGCCTGAAATCAGAGAAAAATGTGGAAAAATTATCAAACTGAATATATAATTTTAAAATAAGATATTCTTTGGGGATAATAAGATAACAAAGTATTATTACTAATTGGGGTATATATGACAAAGGAAAATATTGAAGAATTGACAAAGCTCATGAGACAGTTGGTTTCGGATGTTCAGGGCGCTCCATTCCCTGGTCCAAATTTTGAACCTGAACTCTACTCAATCTGGTATGAACATGTTCAGCGTGGAGCTCAGAACTGCTTTGAATACCTTGACGAGCACTTTCCTGTAGACAATACGGAATTCAAGAATTCCCTCAACAAGATGTTCAAATAATTTTGCCTTCCTTATGGAGTCTTTGGAATTATTTTTTAGAGATTTCCTTAACTATGTGTTTTTTTATGCCGAAAATTTAATTGAAAAATTATTTTTTCGGCAGGGAAAACTATGGTATCAAAGAAAATTCGCCAGAATGAAAAACTAAAGCTTAAGGGTGTTCAGCGCAAGAGTGGTTTTGACCGCTGGAGGCTCGTTACAAATGGCGTAAGCAATATAAGTGGTGAAGAAAAAACTTTCTTTATTGAATTTTATTGTGTAAATCCTGCCTTATCGCCTAAATCGCCTGTGCTTGGCTTTAAGAACCGCTACGACACCAACATGGCGCAGGACCTTCAGTTTGCCCTTGCCGGTACTGATGCCGCAAAGAATTTCACTTCGCAGCTTCTTGTAAATCCTTCTTTCTTCATGATTCGTGCAGGTTCCCTTTCTACAGTTTGCCGCCAGTACAACAACTACTATGCCTGTGATGATGTTGACTTGAAGAGCGACGACTACATCATTTCAGTAAATAACGGTCAGGACAAAAACAGGCAGTGCATCCTTGGAGAAAACAATACTGTCGGTTCAGTTTGCGTTACTGAAAGCGATCTTGTGGAACACCCTGAATACATGGGAAATGCAGGCGCCATGGCATGGAACCTTACTTTTAACCGTGCCATTTCCTTTGAACCTGATTACAAGAGCAAGGAAAACAACTGGGCTGTCGTTGGCGGAAAGACTGATTTTTCCGGTACGATCATTTTCAACGATGAAGAATTCAACATCGATCCAAAAAAATCTTTCGGTTATTACGACAAGAACTGGGGTAAGGATTTTTCTTCTCCATTCTTCCATATAAGCTCTTCCTTCATTACAAGCCAGATTTCAGGAAAACTCCTTCAGAATTCTGCAATTGCAGTTCAGGGGGAATACAGGGACCGCCTTTCTGTCCTTGCCTGCATCGAGGGAAAGAAAATTGAATTCCATGCGGACAAGAGGCAGAAGTATGAAGTCATCCACGACTGCCAGGAAATCAACGACGATGACCTTGGTCCAAAACTCCATTGGTCTTGCAGTGTTCACGATAAAAAATATGTAATCGACATTGATGTTTACTGCCGTACAAAGGATCTTTTCCTTCGCGATTACGAAAGTCCAAGCGGAGAAAGAAAGGTCATGCGCGTTCTTTCCACTGGAACTGGTGTCGGTAAATTCAAGCTTTACAAAGTTGTAAAGAAATCCCTTGAACTTATTGAGCAGGCAGAAATCTCAAAATGTGTCTGCGAATACGGTAACCTTGAAAAAGGCGAATCTATAGAACTTAACTAACGTTTTTTACAGACTCGAACTGACTGGTAGGGGCAATTCCGAGTTTTTGTCACACGGATTTGATTTTGCTGACGCAAAATCTTATTTTTCTCAATTCTATAAAATTGACTTGCATATTATCATGCTTCAATGATTTCTTGAAATATTCCAATCATTCGAGTCTCCTCTTCGCATAGAAAAATCGTTAGATTTTTCGAATCCGTGTGACAATTTATAGATTGTGCAGGAATAACCGCATCAAGAACTTAAACTCTGCATTTGTCTTGATAGTGTTTTTATATTTTGTTTTGAATTTGTCAAATTCATTTTTTTTGCTTATCTTTATTTCCAAGAGGGTAAAAAAATGAATTACGAACAGATGACAATCAAGCTTCAGGAAGCACTTCAGACCGCAGCTTCCATTGCGACTCAGTGCGACCATAGCGAAATAGGCAACGAACATATCCTTAAGGCATTCCTTGAACAGAAGGACGGCCTTATACCTCCTTTGGTGGAATGCGTTGGGATTCCAAAGGAAAAACTTCTTTCGGAAACGGAAAAACTTCTGGACCAGTATCCAGTGGTTCGCGGACAGGCTCAGACCGCCTTGTCTTCCAGTGCCCAGAAGGTCCTTGCAAAGGCAGAAAAGGAAATGGCTTCCCTCAAGGACCAGTTCCTTTCAGTTGAACATATTCTTCTTTCCATGTGTCAGGCTGATGACAGGCTTGGAGAAATGCTCCGCAAAATGGGCTGCGACAGGAACTCGCTCCTTGGCGCCTTGCAGAAGGTTCGCGGCAATCAGACCATAGACAGCCAGGACCCGGAAAGCAAAATGCGCTCCCTTGAAAAATACTGCATCGACCTTACGGCCCGTGCCCGCCTGGACAGAATCGATCCTGTCATTGGCCGCGATGAAGAAATCCGCCGTGTAATGCAGGTGTTGAGCCGCCGCACGAAGAACAATCCGGTCCTCATCGGTGAACCTGGTGTCGGAAAGACTGCCATTGTCGAGGGACTTGCCCGCCGTATTGCAGGCGGTGATGTTCCCGAAAGCCTTAGGGACAAGAGGCTTCTTTCCCTTGATATGGGCGCCCTTGTTGCAGGTGCAAAATTCCGGGGCGAGTTTGAGGAAAGGCTCAAGGCCGTAATCACTGAAGTTTCAAAGAGCGACGGCCAGATAATCCTCTTTATCGATGAACTTCACACCATTGTTGGTGCCGGTGCCGCAGAAGGAAGCATGGATGCAGGAAATCTCCTTAAGCCGGCTTTGGCCCGCGGCGACATGCATGTAATCGGTGCCACTACATTGAACGAATACCGCAAGTACATAGAAAAGGATGCTGCCCTTGAAAGAAGGTTCCAGCAGGTGTTCTGTGCAGAGCCAAGTGTGGAAGATGCAATAGCAATCCTCCGTGGTCTCCGCGACAGGTATGAAATCCATCACGGGGTAAAGATCAACGACGAGGCCCTTGTGTGTGCGGCAGTGTTGAGCGACCGTTACATTACAAGCCGTTTCCTTCCGGACAAGGCTATCGACCTGGTTGATGAAGCCGCAAGCCGCCTCAAGATGGAAATTGAAAGCCAGCCGGTGGAACTGGATAAGCTTGAGCGCAAGATCATGCAGATGGAAATTGAGCGGCAGTCCCTTAAAAAGGAAGATGACCAGGCAAGCCTTGAACGCCTTGAAAAACTTGAAAAGGAACTTGCTGAAATCCAGGGGCAGCGCGATGCAATGAAGCTTCAGTGGCAGAACGAAAAGAACGTCATTGAAGGCAGCCGCAAGCTTAAGGAAGATCTGGAAAAGGCCAAGTTTGACCTTGAACAGTTCACCCGTGAAGGAAACCTTGAAAAGGCGGCGGAACTCAAGTATTCGGTTATTCCTGAACTTGAAAAGAAGCTTCAGGATGAAAAGGCAAAGTCGGAGGGCAGCGGAAATGCCGAAGCTGCGGAAGAAAGAAAGTCCCTTTTGCAGAAGGAAGTTACGGAAGAGGACATTGCCCGCGTTGTTTCCGTATGGACTGGAATACCTGTAAGCAAGATGATGACTGGTGAAAAGCAGAAGTACCTTCAGCTTGAAGAGGTGATGCACAGGCGTGTTGTTGGACAGAATGCCGCCGTTACCGTTGTTGCCGATGCCATAAGGCGCAATAGGGCAGGACTTTCAGATCCTAACAGGCCGTTGGGAAGTTTCCTTTTCATTGGACCTACAGGTGTTGGTAAGACTGAACTTGCCAAGACCCTGGCAGATTTCCTCTTCAACGATGAAAAGGCCCTTACCCGCATAGACATGAGTGAGTATATGGAAAAGTTCAGTGTGACACGCCTTATTGGAGCTCCTCCAGGATATGTAGGCTATGATGAAGGCGGACAGCTTACTGAAGCCGTAAGGAGAAGGCCTTATTCCGTAATTCTTCTTGATGAAGTGGAAAAGGCACATCCTGATGTATTCAATGTGCTGCTTCAGGTTCTTGACGACGGTCGTTTGACAGACGGACAGGGAAGGGTTGTGGACTTCAAGAACACAATCATAATCATGACAAGCAACCTTGGTTCCGACCTTATCCTTGATGCGGCTCCAGGCACCGAAAAAGAACTTGGGGAAAAGCTTGACGGACTCCTTAAAAGCTGTTTCCGCCCTGAATTCCTCAACCGAATCGACGAAATCGTAATGTTCAACCGACTTGGAAAGGAACACATCGAAAGCATCGTTAAGCTTCAGCTTGACCGGGTTGCAAAAAGGCTGGAGGACAGGAGGATTTCCATTGAATTCGATGAATCCGCCCTTGCTTTCATTGCAGACAAAGGATACGACCCAAGCTTTGGTGCCCGTCCTGTAAAGCGCGCCGTTCAGACCTGGGTTGAAAATCCACTTTCAAAGCAGCTGCTTGAAGGGAAGTTTTTGGAAGGAACAACCGTAAAGGTAACGGCATCAGGCGGAGAACTGTCTTTCTCATAAAAAATTGCAAAAAGGGGTGCTTGCAAGGTTTCCAATATCCTGCAGGTGCCCTTTTTTTTGCTTTTTTTACGAATATCCTATAAAATGTAGGTACATGAACGGACTTATATTAAGCGGAAGTAAAAATGTATTTGAAGTCGAATGCGACGACGGCATAACGCGTGACTGTACCATCAAGGGCAAGATCCTTAAGGATGTGGAAGGATACTACAATCCTCTTGCTCCCGGAGATATTGTTGTCATTGAAGACGACACCCTTGAAGAAGAGAAAGGCCAGATCCTTTCCCTTGTTCCCCGCAAGAATGAATTTGTTCGCTGGAACATTAAAAAGCGCGAGCCTCAGCTTCTGGCCGCAAACCTTGATTATCTTTTGATAGTTACCACACCTGATGAACCTCCTTTCAGACCAAGATTCATAGACAGAGCCCTTGCCCAGGCAGAATACGAAGGGATTACTCCTGTTATTGTCTGCAACAAGTACGACCTTGCTGCCGGCAGTTCAGATGAATTCCAGAATCAGCTTGATGTATGGGAAAAAACAGGCTACAAGGTTATCCGTTCCAGCGCCAGAACAGGCGAAGGAATAGAAGAACTTGCCCATCTTATAGAAAACAAGCTTTCAGCCTTTGTTGGCCAGAGTGGAGTTGGAAAAAGTTCCATCATCAATGTTCTTGATAATAATGTTGTATTGAAGACAGGAAGCCTTTCCAAAAAGTACGGAAAGGGATGTCATACCACTACAAAGGGAACCCTCATCCACCTTCAGCTTAACGAGGCCCTGATGGGCGGACTTATGGATGCAACTGCAAACATCATCGATACTCCTGGTGTTCGCCGATTCCTTCTCCATGACATTTCTGCAGATAACCTTGCCCTCTATTACAGGGATTTTGTTCCTTTCATCGGAAAATGCGGTTTCGGCATGAGCTGCAGCCACAACGGGGAAAAGAACTGCGCCGTGTGCCAGGCCGTCGAAGAAGGCAAGATTGCCCGCGAACGGTATGAAAGCTGGCAGAGGGTAGTTGAAGAACTTAAGTCAGGCAGCTTTGAGGATTAGGATGAGCGCATATACCATAATCGTACCTGACAGCAACATCCTTTCCCGTGTCTGCGGGACAAACGACTGCAACCTTAAGTTAGTAGAAGAATTCCTTGGGCTCCAGGTTTTTGCCCAGGGAAACGAACTCAGCATAGAAACCGATGACCAGGAATTGCAGCAGCAGTTCAACTTCATTGTAAACCGCATACTTGATGAATTTTCTGTTGACGGAAGTACAGTTACCGATGCGGAAATGATTCAGTCTGTGCTCAACAATGGCGGAACCGGAGACCACGAATTCTTTTCAAGGTATTCCATATCAATTCCGGGCGGAGTAAAGAAGGTTTACCCAAGGACAAGGGGACAGGCCCTTCTGGTTCAGAAAATGCGTTCCACCGATATGGTTTTTGCATGCGGTCCTGCTGGCAGCGGAAAAACTTTTTTGTGCGTTGCAGAGGCACTCAGGCTTTTGCTTTCCCACAAGGTGAATTCCATCGTATTGACCCGTCCTGTTGTTGAAGCCGGTGAAAGCCTTGGTTTTTTGCCCGGTGACCTGAACGAAAAGATTAATCCATACATAAGACCACTATACGATTCAATGGGTGCCGTTTTGCCAAAAGAGACTGTTAAAAGACTTACAGATAATGGTATAATTGAAGTGGCACCCCTTGCCTACATGAGGGGCCGTACATTGAATGACTGCGCCGTAATCCTTGATGAGGCTCAGAATACAACTACGGAACAGATGAAGATGTTTTTGACTCGAATGGGTGAAAACTCAAAGGTTTTCATTACAGGCGATCCAAGCCAGGTTGATTTGCCAAAGAAAATCACCTCCGGTCTTGTGCATGCGCTGGAAATCTTGCGGGGCGTGGAAGGCATTTCCATTGCAAGGCTTGATTCAGGCGATGTTGTCAGAAACGAACTAGTAAAGAAAATTATTCAGGCGTATGAAAATGAAGAGAAATGATGGCTTTAAGACAGTATCGGCAGTAATCACCGAATCTTTGGGTTCCTACCTAAAGAAGAACTACAAGGTTCTGGTTCTGCTTTTCGTGACCCTTGCAGTAACGGTTTCGCTTTGCTTTGTAAAAATCTCGACTACAAACACAATTGCTTCCTTCAACATCAATGATTATGAAGTGGGGCAGATTGCCGATGTCACAATCAAGGCCATAAAGACTCTCCCTGCAGACTATGACAATCCTATTCCCATTGAAAAGGGTGAAAAGGTAATCAGAAAGGGATTCCCTATTACTGAAGAAGGCTATGCAAAACTCAAGAAAATGTCGGAGTCTCCCGTTTACATTGACTACAGGGCATTTGCCAATTCCATCATCTACCATGTACTCATGGTTGTGCTTTTCTTCTTTTTCTTCTCGAAGATTTATTTCAAGACCAACATGATTGAATTCAACGAGCTGGTGACGGAATGCGTGTTCTACATGATTGTGTTTGCTTCCGTCATATTCGGTTCAAAGCTGACCTATCTTTCTTCGCCTTTTGCTTTGTGCGCAATCATTCCAGGTCCGCTCTTCGTGTTCCTCATTGCCATTCTCTTTGGACAGCTTAATGCGGTTTTCTTTTCCATAATGATTTCCCTTGCCGTGCTCAATGCAACTTCATATCAGATTGTTCCGTTCCTTTTTGTCCTTGCAAGTTCCTTTGCTTCATCAAGGCTTGTTCGCAAAATCGACCGCAGAACAGACATGGTTTTTGTTTCCGTACTTCATGCGGTTCTCAATGCCGTGTTCATCATCATTTTCAAAATCATTTTCAACGGTTCCTTTGCAAACGGGTTTGGGGCTATAGTCGGCGTAATACTCAACGGATTCTTCTCGGGCATCCTTTGCCTTGGGCTCCTTACACCTCTTGAGCTTCTACTTAACACTGCATCAGTATTCCGCCTTATGGATTTGAGTGACCTTAACAATCCGGTGATGAAGAAAATGCTTGTTACTGCCAGCGGTACATACAACCACTCCCTTATGGTGGCATCCCTTGCAGAAGCTGCCTGTAACGAAGTCGGTGCTAATCCTCTTCTTGCCCGTGTCGGCGCCTACTATCACGACATCGGTAAAATGGATAATCCTGAATACTTTGTTGAAAACCAGGGCGGCGGAGAAAACATCCACAAGGAAATTAATCCTTCCCTTTCGGCAAGCGTTATCAGGACTCACGTTAAGCGCGGAATTGAAAAGGCCCATGCACTGAGACTTCCAAAGCCTGTGATCGACATCATTTCCGAACATCACGGAAATCAGGTCATTGCTTACTTCTACAATGAAGCCCTCAAAATCAATCCTGATGTTTCACCAGAGGACTATTCATATACAGGAAATCCTCCTTCAACAAAAGAAAGTGCCGTGGTGATGCTTGCTGATACTGTAGAAGCAGCATGCCGCTCTCTTGATAAGCCTAGTGTTCCTCGTCTTGAGAAGTTCATTACTACCCTTATCACTGCAAAGATCGACCAGAAGCAGCTTGAGGACTGCAACCTTACCTTCAATGACATAACAAAGATTCACGATGCCTTTGTTCAGATCCTTGCAGGTTACTATCATAGCCGTACAAAATATCCAGACCAGAAGGATCCTGATGGACCACAGTCACAGCCGTCTAATGGCGATGTTCAGGCAAAGGCTGCGGAGGATGCCGTAAAGTCAGAAGAAAAGAATGTTGAAAAAACAGAGGGCAGGAAGTCCGAGGAAAAAAAGTCGGAAGAAAAGAAGTCCTTGAAGGAAAAAGCAGAGAAGGTTGCAAAGTCTTCAAAAGAAAAAGAGAAAAAAGATGACAAAAAGGAAAGTAACTGATGAACCAGATATTTGTCAGCTGTGAGGAAGGTATAGAAGAGCCTTCATGGATAGATAAAATAGAACCTTTCGCAGAAAAAGTACTTGAGGAAGCTGGATATGACGGAGAGGAAATATCAATTCTTTTCTGTTCTGATCCGATGATAAAAGAGTTGAATGCAAACTATAGAAACATTGATGCTCCTACTGATGTCCTTAGCTTTGAAAACGGTGAGGAATACACAGATGAGGATGGCAAGATATGGTTCCAGGCAGGTGACATTGCCATAAGCGTTGACACATTGCCAAAAAATGCAGAATACTTTGAAGTAAGTCAGAATGAAGAACTTAAGCGCCTTATTGTACATGGCATTCTTCATTTGAACGGTTACGACCACGGAGAAGAACACGTGGAAAAAGGTGTTGAACCAAAGTGTGAGATGCTTGTTCTTCAGAAAGAACTAATGGAAAAACTTGAAGATTATGGGCTTATTTAGATTCGGTAAAAACAAGAAAGTAAAAAAAGAAAATCAGACTCAGGAAGAAGCGCAGCAGGAAATACTTGCTGAAGAAAAAAATGACATGATTCAGGGGGTGGAAGAGCTTTCCGCAACTACGGTAAAGGAAGTAATGGTTCCACGCATCGATGTAGACTTCATTTCACTTGATACACCGGAAGATGAGCTTCTTAAAAAAGTTTCAGAAAGCGGTCATTCAAGAATCCCAGTATACAATGGAAGCATCGACAATGTTGTCGGTATCCTCTATGTAAAGGATCTTATTACGGTCCTTGCATCGAAACAGGCTGTAGACCTTGAGAAGATCATCCGTAAGCCTTATTTTGTTCCTGAAAGCAAGCATATCGACAGCCTTCTTCGTGAATTCAAAAGGCGTCATGTTCATATCGCTGTCGGCATCGATGAGTACGGTGGAATAAGCGGAATCGTCTGCATGGAAGACATCATCGAAGAAATCGTCGGTGACATCCAGGATGAATTTGACCACGAAAGGGAAGACATTATTTCCCTTGCAGAGAATGTGTGGATCTGTGATGCTCGCGTTGACCTTGACAGCCTGAATGAAGAGATCGAGGCAAGTTTTCCAACGGAAGAATTCGATACTCTTGGCGGATTCGTATTCGATCTCTTTGGAAAGATTCCAGTTAAGTTTGAAAAGATTTCCTGGAACAATTATGACTTCATAGTCCAGGAAATGGAAGGCCATAAAGTAAATACGATAAAAGTAATTTTCAAAGGTAATGTCTAAATGATATCTATAGCGGCAGGACGTCGCGTTGGAAGGTAACTTTAAATGATAGCGAGTTTTGTTAAGCAAAACTCGTTTTTCAAAATTACAGGATGTAATTTTGAAAAAAATGGGTGGGGTATATGAAAAAAATTACATCTCTTTTTCTGGCAGGAACCATCGCAGTTTCTTTGTTTGCCCAGGTATCTCGTAGCGAGCGCAGTGCGCTTGAATTGTTTGCCGATGGACAGGAGCTTCAGGCCCGCAAGCAGTGGTTTGACGCCATGGACCTTTATCAGGAAGCCCTTGGAATAAATCCTCAGTATGGGGAGGTCTGGTACAACATGGCTTTGTGTTCGTATGCCCTTGGCAGCTATGACCTTTGCGTTCAGTATGCAGACAATGCCGCAAAATATGCCCGTAAACTTTCGGACATCCAGAACCTTAAGGGAATGGCTTTGATTTCCCTTGGACGCATTGATGAAGCAAAGGAAGTTTTTTCTACCATATTGAAGAAGTATCCCAACAACATCGATGCCAGGTTCGGTCTTGCAGAACTTGATCTTCTTGACGGAAGGATAAGCGTTGCAGAAGGCAGATACCTTGATGCCCTCAAGAGGGATTCTTCCAACAGAAAGGCATTGCTTTCACTTGCCCTTGTAAGTTCCGAAATGGGAAAGAACGAAGCTGCGGAACAGTACATCAAGCAGGCCCTTTCATATTACAGTGGAGAAGCTGAAGTTCACTACATGGCATCATACCTTGCCGCAAAGAACGGTGACTACAGGGTTGCGGAACAGAGGGCTAGGGCTGCAGTACAGATCAATGGAGATTTGGACAAGGCCTATTCCCTTCTTGGTCAGATTCTCTATGCCCAGAACCGTTATGAAGAAGTAATCGATATCTGTGATTTCAGAATCGGACGCAATAGAGACTGTTCTACTGCATGGTATCTCAAAGGTCTTTCACAGCAGAAGCTTGAACGCTACTACGATGCAATAGATACCTACCAGACTGGTCTTACAATCAATCCTCAGGACGAGGTGATGAGAAATGCCCTTGAGCTTCTTGTCGCTCAGATTCTTGATGTAGAGGATCCTAGAAGGAACATGTGGGCGGAATTCCATTCAAAGAAAGCAGCTGAATTTGGACGCAACTTTGATGGTATATCCGAGCGCTACGAATATCAGAAGGCACTTTCAGTTGCTCCGCTCAACGCTGCTGTAAGGCAGTCCTTTGCAGAAATGCTTGAGCGTGACGGGCTCTATGAACTTTATCTTCAGCAGCTCAAGTTCATCAAGGAAAATGCAGAAGTACTTGTAAATGCTCCTGTCGTTCAGCTTGACGAAAATTCTCCTTCAAAGAAACGTTCCCGTGCACAGATTAGAAACGACGACGCCATTGAAAATTACGAAAGCCTTATGAGAAACAACATTTCTTCAAGGTGGAACATAGATCCTTTCTATCTCGACAAGACAAGGTGGAACATCGGTATCTACTATACAAAGAAACCCGTTCAGCTTTTCCATGCGGATCTGGAAGAAATTTCTGCTTTGTCTGCAAGGGTTGCCTTTAGCGGTGTTCCTTCAACTGCAGTCGATGTTGAGGCAAAACCTGTCTCAAATTATGGTGAAGCTTTCCGCCTTGCACGCACACAGGGACGCGATTACTTTGTGATCATGACAGCGGAAGAAACTGAACGTACCTATTCAATCGATGCGACAATCTATTCTGCTAGAACTGGAACAAAGACTTCGGAAATCCACGTTTACCGCACAGGAAATGACTGCATGGCAAAATCACTTCAGCGCTTCCGTGCAGGTGTCCTTGATATTCTTCCAATCCGCGGAAAGGTTCTTCAGAATGTTCAGGGAACACTTTTGCTTGATCTTGGAAAGAACGATGGTATTTCTGTTGATGCAGAATTCAACATTATCCGCAAGGGTAGAATCGAGACCAATGATGAAGGTCCTGGCATCAAATACAATAAGAAGGATCTTCTTGGTACCGTAAAGGTTACTGCCTGTGATGAGGAAATCTCCGAAGGTAAATATAAGAAGAACGGATTCTATGATACTTTAAATGTAGGTGATGAAATCATCCTCGTAAAGAATAATGACGACAAAAAGGATAAGGATGGAAACGCTGCAACAGACAGCCGTCCTGCCGCAGATGCAGATGGTAAGGCAGCTACAGAAGCCGCTGCTGCCGCTGAAAAGGCTGCTATCAAGGAATCGTTGAAGCCTGTAAGCCGTGAAAACGACCTCATCCACCTAATCCGCGAAATACTTTAATTCAGAATTTTATTCAGGAGAAAAATATGATAAAGCACATGATCATCTGGACTTTAAAAGAAATGAGTGCAGAAGAAAAGACGAAGGTAAAGGAAGGCATCAAAAGTGGTCTTGAGGGACTGAAAGGTGTTGTTCCTCAGATCAAGGATATAAAGGTAATCATAGATAACCTTCCGACTTCAACAGGAGACTTGATGCTTGATTCTACCTTTGAATCTGCCGAAGATCTTGCAGGCTATTCAAAGCATCCTGCCCATGTTGCTGTTGCCAATGAAAAGGTTCGTCCTTATACGGCAAACCGTGCCTGCCTTGACTTTGAAATATAAGGTAAACGACCGGCTGAATCTTATGGTTCATGCCGGTTTCTTTTTTATGATTGAATTCTCTTAAGAAAACTATTATATTTATTGCATACTTTTTGTATTAAATTCCATTTGGAGGATTTTTTTATATGATCAAGACAGTAAAAGATGTTGATCTTAAGGGCAAGCGCATCATCATGCGCGTAGACTTCAACGTTCCAATGAAGGACGGAGTTGTTCAGGATGACACACGCATCATGGCAGCTCTCCCAACAATCAAGTACATTCTTGAACAGAGCCCACGTTCTCTCGTTCTCATGAGCCACCTTGGCGATCCAAAAAAGGATGTTAAGAAGGCAGCAGAAAAGGCAGCTAAGGCTGGAAAGGAATGGACAGATGCAGATGCAGAAAAGTTCATCAACGGCAAGAACCGCATGGCTCCAGTTGTAAAATATTTCTCTGAAAAGCTCGGAAAGGATGTAACATTCCTCCCTGATGCTCTCGGACAGAAGGCAGCGATCGACGCTCTCCCAGAAGGTGGAGTTGCAATGCTCGAAAACACAAGATTCCACAAGGAAGAAACATCTAAGGATGCAGCAGAACGCGATGTAATGGCTAAGGAACTTGCTTCTTACGGCGACATCTTCGTTAACGATGCATTCGGAACAGCACACCGCGATCAGGCTTCTACAGCTTCAATCGCAAAGTTCATGCCAGTTGAATCAGTTGGCGGATTCTTGATGGAAAAAGAAGTTAAATACATCCAGCCAATGGTAACAAACCCAGAAAAGCCAATGACAGCAATCATCGGTGGTGCAAAGGTTTCTTCAAAGATCGCAGTTCTCGAAAGCCTCATGAAGAATGCTTCTACACTCATTGTTGGTGGCGGTATGGCATATACATTCCTCAAGGCACAGGGACACGAAGTAGGTAAGTCACTTGTTGAAGACGACTTCCTCGGAACAGCAAAGGACCTTCTTGCTAAGGCTGCTGAAAAGGGTGTTAAGATCCTTCTTCCAGTTGACCATGTTGGTGCTGCAGAATTCGCAGACAAGGATCCAGTTGCAGTAGATGCAGTTGATCTCCCAGCAGATCTCATGGGTCTCGATGTTGGTCCTAAGACAGTTGAACTCTACAAGGATGCAATCCTTGCTTCTAAGTCTATCGTATGGAACGGACCAGTTGGAGTATTCGAATTCGAAAACTTCGCAAAGGGAACAGAAGCTGTAGCTCGCCTCGTTGCAGAAGCAACAGGAAAGGGTGCTATGACAGTTGTTGGTGGCGGTGACTCAGTTGCAGCCGTTAACAAGTTCAAGCTTTCTGACAAGATGAGCCACGTTTCAACAGGTGGTGGTGCTTCCCTCGAATTCCTCGAAGGAAAAACACTTCCTGGTATTGCAATTTTGGCAACTAAATAATTTGGCAATGTAATTTTGCAAAAGGACCGTCATCAGTTTTCTGATGGCGGTTTTTTTTTACTCTTGTAGGTTACACGAATGTGTATTACAATGTGTGTGCTGAGGTGTATATGCGTACGAATATTGTTCTCAATGACGAGCTTGTAAGATTGGCGTTTATGTGTGTTCCGTTCATAAAGACAAAAAAAGATTTGATAGAGGCGGCCTTAAGGGAATTTGTTGAAGTAAGAAAAACAAAGGAAATTCAGGACATCCGCGGCATGGATCTTTTTGATGAATCTTACGATTACAAGGCCATGAGGAAAGGAAAATAATGGTTCTCGTAGATACATCGGTTTTGATCAATTACCTGAAAAATGTTGAAGACGAATATTCCAATGCGCTCAATATCTTGATTGAAAATCATTATCCCATCGGAATCAACAATTTTATCTACATGGAAATCCTTCAGGGGGCAAAGTCTCCAAAGGAATATGAGATATTGAAAAAATACTTGTCGCAGTTCCATTTTTATGCGTTGAAGGACGATTCATCCTACGAAAAGGCGGCCCTGCTTAAAGTAGTCTGCAAAAACAAAGGCATCACCGTAAGAAGCACAATTGATCTGTTGATAGCCCAGACCGCCATAGACAATGAAGTGATGCTCCTTGCCAACGATTCTGATTTTACAAATATGTCAAAGGTTCTTCCCGAGTTGAAAATTTTTGAAGTGTAGAAAAACAGTCATGAGATTTTACTGGGCTGAATTTCG
>JAUNCR010000138.1:845-3900 GCA_030526505.1 Spirochaetales bacterium | reverse complement strand
TCATGGGGTGGTCAAATCTTACAGAGAACTGACCGTCAAATTCCGAAATTATTGGAACGTATTTTTTTTCTTCTGAGCTTTTTGCTTCAACTGCTATCAGTTTGTTTCCGCAGCAGCTGATTTCAATTTCCTTTACACTTGTAACAAGGTTTCCGCAGGTTGGACACCGATAAAATTTTATCCGATTCATATTTCCTGCAATGTCCGGGCTTTTTACAATGGAACCGCGAAGAATACTTTGAATGTCAATTTCCAGAACTTTTGAAAGCTGTGACAAAAGGGTAATATCTGGGCAACCGTGACCAGTTTCCCATTTGCACACAGCCTTGTCTGTAACCGAAATCGCTTCTGCCAATTGCTTCTGTGTCAGTCCTTTTTTCAGCCTTGCAGCCTTAATTACGGCTCCAGTTCTTTCCGGGTTCATGAGTTTACACCATTAATATATTCATCTTTTGGAATCATAAGGCTCTGCAGCTCTGCAATTGTTTCAGTTTTCAATGCAAATGTTTTACCATATTCTTGTAACCGTCAAAACAACCACACCTAAAAAGCAAAACGAAAGTAACGTAAAATACATGCCATGGAGAAAACTATGGCACGAGCATTTTACACAAATGAAGAAAAAACAAAGCACATGGCGATGTGGAAAGAGAGCGGCCTGAATCGGAAAGAATATGCTGCAAGCAACGGGATAAACGAAGGGACGTTCTACAAATGGCTTGAAAGGAAACATGAAAATCCTGAAACTGGAACTGGAAAAAACTTTGTTGAAATCCGGCAGGATGGCGTCCAGATTGAGGAAACGATAAAAGTCAGAATGAGGGGAATTGAAATAGAGGTTACTCCATCTGCATTTGAAACAGTCCTTAAGATTCTGGTGGCAATATGAGGCTTGACTTCTCGAATACCCGGATCTTCATAAAGCCGGGCCCAACAGATCTGCGGAAAGCGGCAACGGGATTAAGCTATATAGTCCGTGATGAAATGAACCTCAGGGTTCTGGACGGAAGCGTATTCCTGTTCTGCAACAAGTCACGGAAACTTCTTAAAGCATTATGGTGGGACAAAACCGGGTTCTGGCTTGCACAGAAAAAACTTGAGCGCGAGACATGGCCGTGGCCGAACACCCTGGAAGAAGCTCGGGAAATATCCCAGGAAAACATCCACCTTCTTCTCAAAGGAATCGACTTCTGGCGGGCACACAGGGAAGTCCATGCAACAGACCTGGATTAAGGCATTTAAACTATTCATTTAAATAGTATGAAATTAAATTCATTTCTGATAGAATTTTTTCCATGGAAAAGAAGCGGAAGCCGCAGACATTAGAAGAAGCCCTTGCCCAGCTTGAGGCTGCCGAGGAAAAAATAAGGAATCAAGCCTGCATAATAAAAAGGCAGGAGGCAGAAAAACAATCACTTACAATGGAACTTATCCGTGTGAATGAAGAGCTCCGCCTTCAGCTTGCCCATAGATTCGCAAGACATTCTGAGAAATATTATCCAAACCAGCCGGATCTTTTTGATGAACTTGAAGAGAATGTAATTCCAGAGGATGACACGGCAAAAGTCAATGACGAACAGATCTACAAGGAAGAAATAGTAGAGTCATATAAAAGAAAGAGAAAGTGTGGAAGAAAGCAGCTTTCCGATTCACTTCCGAGAAAGAAACTGACCATCGACATACCTGAAAGCGAGAAGCACTGTGAGTGCGGCAGCGACCTTGTGAAAATCGGTGAGGACATAAGCGAGCAGCTGATCCACATTCCCGAACAGATTTATGTACTGCAGACCATAAGGCCAAAGTACGCATGCAGAAACTGCGAAGGTTCCGGAGATGAGGATAAGCCGGCTGTAAGGCAGATGCCTGCCCCTAAGAGGATGGTTGAAAAATCCATAGCGAGCCCGAGCCTCCTTGCCTCAGTCATTTCGAACAAGTTCGAGCTGCACCTTCCTTACTACAGGCAGGAAAAGGCATATGAGCACAGACTGATCGGAATAAGCCGCCAGGACATGTCCAACTGGCAGGAGGCAGTCTACAAAAAGTGCAGGCCTCTTGAACCGCTCATAGTGCAGCACATTAAAAGCGGGTGCACAATGCATATGGACGAGACCACGGTAAAGGTTCTTGAATATGAAGGCGATGCAGAAACTGCGGACGGAAAGCCGAGGAGCAAATCCTACATGTGGCTGGCATCAGGAGGACCGAAAGGAAAACCCGCGGTTGTGTTCCGGTACAGCAAGAGCCGCTCAGGCACAAATGCCAGCGAATTTATAAACGGATTCTCAGGGTATCTCATGACGGACGGATATGAAGGATATGATTCCGCCCTTGCGGAGCATGACAGGCTTTTCCCAAATGAAAAAATCACGCACTGCTCATGCCTTGCCCATGCCAGAAGAAAGTTCACCGATGCCTCGAAAGTCTCAAAGTCAAAGAGCCCTGAGGAAGCAGTAAAAATGATCCGCGACATTTATCGTACGGACAACGCAATCCGCGAGAAGGCAAAAAGCGACGAAGAAATAATCCGGCTCAGGAAGGAAAATCTTCCGCCGCTCTTTGAAAAATTCCATGCATGGCTCAAGGAAAAGGAAATGCATTGTCTTTCCTCCAATAAATTCGGAGAGGCTGTTTCGTATGCGTTAAAAAGATGGGACAGATTTAAGGAATTCATGAACTGTGCAGAAATGACGCCGGACAACAATCTTGCAGAAAATGCAATCCGCCCGTTTGTCCTTGGAAGAAAAAACTGGCTGTTCACGGGAAGCGAGGAAGGAGCCAGAAGTTCCTGCTTCATGTATACTCTCATTGAGAACGCAAAGCTTAGCGGTCTTGTTCCTTACGACTATCTCCGATGTCTTTTTGAACAGGCGGCCGACTTTGATGAGAACTCCGACTGGTCAAAGCTCCTGCCCTGGAATATCAAGATTACTCCTTGGAAAGATTTGGGCCAGTGGTGATTTTTTGACGGTTACGATGGACCAAACATTCATCACCTTATGGCAGTTCACGGTTACAGCCGTTTGATTGCACAGATGGAAAAGGTGGATGATCATAT
>JAUNCR010000138.1:0-835 GCA_030526505.1 Spirochaetales bacterium | reverse complement strand
GTTCATGAATTGAATGCTGCCCGTTTTCCATTTGATTTTTAGAATGTTCCAATGCATTCATGTTTTTTTCTGAATAAAAAGAATTATCCTGAATGATTTCAAATGGAATTTTACGCTGAATAAGTGCCTGTTTCAAAAAAATACGTATTGCTGTTGTCGTATCCATCCCGATAGATTCAAAAAAATCATCAACATCTTGTTTGAGACCTATATCAACTCTTGTCTGAATTACAGCTGTCTTCATAACTGCAACCTCCAAAATTCAAATATAATACAAAAGTAATGAAATAGCAATATTTTACAACATCCCCTTTTCATCTTTCCGCAGAATCCCTGCCAAAAGATATATTCCCCAGGCGGCGAAGGTGCAGATAAAGCGGTCGGCAATGTTTACCGGAATGCGGACGGCAATCTGCAGAAGGAGCTTTGAATGGAATTTGTTATCCCATAAGAAGGTAAGAAAATCTGTCTGGCTGCTGGCGGCCTTGTAGGCTTCGACATTGCTTAAGATGTAGCCGATGATTCCGCCCGAAATGCTCATTACCAGGCAGAGGGCAAGGCTCAGAATAATCAGCTTTATAAAAAGTGCCAGGCTTGAGTCTGTTTTTTTAATAAACCATATTTTAAAATATCCGGCAGTAAGGGCTGCAAGAAAATGGCAGATTACAAACCAGTGGCCCGGCTCTAAAGTTCTGTTTAAGCAAAAATCAATCAGGTGATAGAAAAAGCCCGCAAGAACTCCCCACCAGGGGCCTGCAAGAAAACTCAGTGCCATAATAAAAATTGTGTCACAAAAAAGCGGCAGATGGTTTATCCAGGCTACAAAATCACAGAT
>JAUNCR010000137.1:2991-3904 GCA_030526505.1 Spirochaetales bacterium | reverse complement strand
CTCCTGCAAACAATGCGATTACCGGAAGTTTTGCACCGCAAGGCATGAATGTACAAAGCATTGCAGTAGCACGGCGTTCGCGTTCGTTTTTAATCGTGCGGCAAGCCATGATTGCAGGCACCCCACAACCAGTTCCGATGATTACCGGAATTACAGATTTTCCGGAAAGACCTACGCGTTTAAAGATTGGGTCAAGGACAACAGTTGCACGGGCCATATAACCGCAGTCTTCAAGAAGAGCAATAAGAAAGTACATGACCATGACCAATGGAAGGAATCCGACTACTGCACCTACACCACCGATGATTCCGTCTACAAGAATTGCGTTCAGGATAGGGGATGCGTCCTCTGTCTTTCCTGCAACCCATTCCTTGAATGCATCAATTGCACCTGCAAGGAGATCACTTAGCCAGGTTCCAAGTGTTGACTGTGAAATGAAGAAAACAAGCCACATGACAAGGGCAAAAACGACAAGACCAAAAACAGGATGGGCTACAAAACCGTCAATCTTGTCTTCCTTTGATTTTTCCGCCGTCTTTATCTTGCGTACTTCAACTTTTTCAACAATTGAATTCACGAATTCAAATCTTTTCCTGTCTGCTTCTTCAACAGACTTTTTGTCAGCCACATCGAATACAGGAGACATAAAGGGAGCAGTCTGTTTCCTTCCGGATGAACCAACTGCAGCGGCCACCACATCCTTGAGACCTTCCTTTGTAAGGGAAACAGTCTTAATGACAGGACACCCAAGCTTTTCTGAAAGAAGCTTTTCATCAATCATTGTTTCTTTCTTTTTGTTGATGTCGCTTTTGTTGAGGGCAACAACCACAGGAATGCCAAGTTCAAGCAGCTGCGATGTGAAGAACAGGCTTCTGCTAAGGTTTGTTGCATCAACGATATTTATGATGGCTTC
>JAUNCR010000137.1:0-2976 GCA_030526505.1 Spirochaetales bacterium | reverse complement strand
TAATGCTTTCCTCTGAAGTAAAGGGCGACATTGAATATGCACCAGGGAGATCAACAGCAACTACATTTTCCGAAGTGTATTCAGTCTTGATGCCGTACTCTTTTTTGTCTACGGTAACACCAGCCCAGTTACCCACATGTTCGTTCCTACCCGTAAGGGCATTGTACATTGTCGTTTTACCGGAGTTTGGATTTCCTGCCAAAGCAATTCTCATTTCTTCACCTCTATTAGCAATATTTAATATTTGTTAGTTTGCGCTAACTATAATACAAGAAAAAAGGACTTCTTTTTTGAGTCCTCAAAATATTCCTATGACTCCACATCAATAAGTTCCGCAAGGGGAATATCAATGCTATAGCGGGAGTCTTTAACCGCAAGCACAAGACTGTTTTTTTTCTTTGTTATCACTGAAATCTTTTCACCTTCATAGCATCCAAGTGAAAATAAAAAGGAGGTTAATTCATGATCTGTCGAATTTATTTTAGTAACGACATATTCTTTTTCTGGCTGAACATCTGATAGCAGCATACAGTAACCTCCATTAACTGAAGTTACTATATGCTAATTACGGTTAATTGTCAATAACTAACTTTAAATTTCTTTAAGAAGATTTACCATTTCGATGGCACCGAGAGCACATTCATAGCCCTTGTTTCCGGCCTTTGTACCCGCTCTTTCGATTGCCTGTTCGATTGTGTCTGTTGTAAGGATACCGAACATAACAGGGATTCCTGCGCTCATTGAAACCTGGGCAACTCCCTTTGACACTTCAGCACAAACATAGTCGTAGTGGCTTGTTGAACCGCGGATTACGGCACCAAGGCAGATGATTGCATCGTACTTCTTGCTTTCTGCCATCTTCTTTGCAACTACAGGAATTTCAAAGGCACCTGGAACCCATGCAAGGTCAATGTCATCTTCCGAAACATCATGGCGTAAAAGACCGTCGCGGGCACCGCCGATAAGTTTTGAAACGATGAACTCGTTGAAACGAGCTGCTACAATGCCAACCTTCATGCTGCCCTTTCCGGCAACCATCTTTCCTTCTAAAATCTTCATATGATTCTCCTAAAAATTATTTTCTATAACAAATGGCCCATGCGGACTTTCTTTGTTGAAAGGTAAAATTCGTCGAACTTCTGGCTCTGGATTACGATTGGAACGCGCTCCACAACTTCGATTCCAGTTCCTTCAAACCCAAGGGCGTCAACCTTCTTTGGATTGTTTGTCATAAGGCTAAGTTTTGTTGCTCCAAGATCCTTAAGGATCTGAACTGCACAGGTATAGTCTCGGGCATCTTCCGGAAGTCCAAGGGCAAGGTTTGCATCAACGGTATCCATTCCCTTTTCCTGGAGCGCATAGGCCTTTATCTTGTTGAGGATTCCGATTCCACGGCCTTCCTGTGTAAGGTAAACAAGAACTCCGCTTCCCTTTTCAGCAATCTTCTTCATTGCAAAATCAAACTGCTGGCCGCAGTCGCACTTGAGGGAACCAAAGGCATCCCCTGTAAGGCATTCTGAATGAACGCGGCAAAGAACAGTTTCATCTTTTGAAATGTCACCCATTACAAGTGCTTCATGATGCTGGCCTGTCACCTTGTCCTGATATCCGTACATTGTGAACTCGCCGTATTTTGTCGGAAGTTTTGCCTTTGCAACGCATTCAAAAATTTTTTCTGTCTGCTTGCGGTATTCAATCAAGTCCTCGATGGCAATCAAGGTAAGGTTCCATTCCTTTGCCATTTTTTCAAGTTCTGGAAGGCGGGCCATGGTTCCGTTGTCGCTCATGATCTCGCAGCAAAGACCTGCCTCTTCAAGGCCTGCAAGACGGCAAAGGTCTACTGTTGCTTCAGTGTGCCCGTTGCGTTCAAGAACACCCATTGGTTTTGCAACAAGGGGGAACATGTGTCCCGGTCGGCGGAACTGATGTGGTTCCGATGTAGGATCAGCAAAGGCAATGGCTGTACGGCTTCTGTCAAAGGCAGAAATTCCAGTTGTAGTCACCATGTGGTCAACGCTTACTGTAAAGGCAGTCTCATGGTTGTCCGTGTTTGTAAAGCACATTGGATCAAGGCGAAGCCTCTTTGCGTACTCGCGGCTGCAAGGCATGCAGATAAGGCCTTTTGCCTTTGATGCCATGAAGTTGATGTTTTCAGGAGTTGCATAGCGGCCTGCACAAATCAGGTCCCCTTCGTTTTCCCTGGATTCATCGTCCGTAACCATAATGAGTTTTCCGTTGCGGAGATCTTCCAGTGCTTTTTCTACAAGTTCAAATCTATCTTTCTTCATATTAATTCCCTAAATCAATGGTAGTTTTCAAAATCCATGAAGGATGAAACATCCTTTGTGTCATTCTTAAGCTCAACAAAATGCCTTATGTATTTTCCAACGACATCGCATTCAATGTTCACTATGTCGCCGCTTTTCTTTTTTGACAGGGTGGTATGTTCCCAGGTGTGTGGAATAACGGCAACGGAAATGATGTAGTCGCTTCCGTCTTTCCTGACACTTGCAATTGTAAGGCTGATTCCGTCGATGCAGACGCTGCCTTTTTCAATCATGAATTCACCAAGCTTTGCTTCCATCACAACGGAAACATTCACTGCATTTTCTTCCTTGCTGAAGGAAACAAATCTTGCAGTTCCGTCAATGTGCCCCGAAACAATGTGGCCGCCAAAACGACCGTCGGCTTTCATTGCCCGTTCAAGATTTACGGTGCTGTCGGTGTGAAGCTGACCAAGGGATGTCCTATTGAAGGTCTCTGGAGTTACATCGGCTGCAAACCAGTCGTCTCCAAAATCAGTGACAGTAAGGCAGGTTCCGTTTACGGCTATGCTTTCACCAAGGACAAGAACCGAATCAAATTCCGCACTGACAGAAAGGGTCAGGGATTTGGTTCCCCGTGAGATGCTTTTTATTTTTCCAGTTGTTTCTATAATTCCTGTAAACATAATTCAATTCACAATTAATAATTCAT
>JAUNCR010000136.1 GCA_030526505.1 Spirochaetales bacterium | reverse complement strand
AAAACTGCAGTAAAGAAAACTGCAGCAAAAACTAAAAGAACCTCTAAATGATTTTTAATTAGAGCGAAGAAAAAACCTTCAAGTAATTGTCCCAGGTTTCATTGCATAATGATGCAAGAGACATTTTTTTTAATTCCGCACCTTGAGCATACACCCTTTCAATTTCAGATGGATTTGTATTGGCTTCGTCTTTCAAAGTCTGGAAGGGTGCATCGGTTTCCATAAAGACCCTGTCCAACGGAAGATCCAGGACACAGGAAATTGATTTTTTATTGCCATTCAAAATCTGCTTTGAGAAAGAAAAAACTGCATTGACCCCATGATTTAAAAGTGAAAGGGCTTCCCTGCTAGAAAAGGCAAAGGAATGAAAAAGAACCAGAGGAAGTTTTCCCAAGGCTTTTGTTTCACGAAGCATATCATCCAGAGCCTTACGGTTGTGTATGACAAGGGGAACATTGTAGCTTTCAGCAAGTTCAAGGCAAAGGTGAAAGGCTTCGACCTGAAGGTTTTTCTTTGACTTGAATGCCTCTGCAAAAAAATCAAGGCCCGTCTCACCTATGAGTTTTATTCTTTTTTCTTTCAGCAGTTTTTCCATATATTCAGCATTGGAAAGCAAGGGAAGCTGGGGGTGGATTCCAAAAGACTGAATCAGCCTGTCTTCAAGACCATTATCCTTGATGAAGCATTCCTGCCTTTCAAATTCTTCTGCCGTGTGGGCACAGGTAATGCCATGGTTTCCTTTTCCGTAAAAAGCAAGGACAGAATCGGCACCACACTGCTCGATGGAGGGAACAAGATGAAAATGAGCGTCAAAATACTTCATGGCTCCATTCTAACTTAAAGGGAAAAAAAACTAAACAATCATCACCAAATACCGAAAATAAAGTATAGGTTATTAAGTATAACAGCTAATATTTTGGGGACCGGTTGCAAAATCAGGTTCCCTGTCAGAGGGGTAAAATATGGCATACTACACACTTAAAAGCATCGGTAATTCAGGCGACTACATGACAATCATCAAGGAAACAGAAGACGGCTATGTAGTTAGAATCGTTCGCGACAAAGACGGATATGATGACATCACAACAGACTTCATTTCAAAGTCTTTGTTCGAGTCATGCATCAGAACTGGATATCTTACAAAGATTGAAACTGCAGAAGACAGAATGGTTGCAAACATCTAGGGCAAAAATCTTTTAATAAAACCATTCGGATTCTAGGCAATCCAAATTTTTTCTAGGAAAGTAAATCCAAGGCTGCTTTAAGTTTAATCTGCTTATCATTATCATCAGGCAGCCAGTGAATCTCCACACCTTTTCTTTCCATTCCACGGAACCAGGTTTCCTGGCGTTTGGCAAACTGGCAGATAGCATGATAAAGCTTGTCTGCCATTTCTTTTTTAGACTGAATTTTTCCTTCCAGGAAGAAACTTACATACCTGTATTCAAGTCCAAGTTTTTCAAGCCTTTCCCAGGAGAATTCCTCGTGAAGTTTTTCAACTTCTTCAATCATTCCCTGGTCTATTCTTTCGAAGAGTCTCTTTTCAATATTACTATGAAGCTCATTGCGGTTAATTGTAGTGCCAATAACAAAAGGCTTTACCTTTGGGCGGGAATTCTTTTCTTCAAGAACAGCCTTGCCTTCAGGAGACCTTTTGAACAATTCGATTTCCAAGGCCTTTACCACGCGGTCCTTAAGAACAAGATCGCTTTTGTTGTGAAGGTCAGGTTTTAAGGAAAGCAACTGCTTTGCAAGTTCTTCAAGTGGAGTATCCATAAGCTGCTTATGAAGTTCTGGATTTTCAGGAACAGGAATCAGTTCATAGTCGCGGACAACGGAATCAATGTACATGCCTGTTCCACCGACGATGAATGACATCTTATTCTGCTTCTGGTTTTCAGAAAAAATCTTATAGAAATCCTGCTGAAAATTGAAGACATTGTATTCGCTTGCAAGAGTGGTAATGTCAATGAGGTGGTATGGAACTGGAGCACCGCCTTCAGAATACTCGTTGATGTCCTTTCCGCTTCCAAGGTCAAGTCCCTTATAAACTTGCCTTGAATCTGCAGAGATAATGTCCCATCCGAAATGCCTTGCCAGCTGAACCCCAAGCCAGGTTTTTCCAACGGCTGTAGGTCCAAGCAAAACAACTGTGTTTACAGAACTCTGCATATTGCGCACTTAAGGTATTCGCTCTTTGGATAGCCAAGCAGAACAGGATGGTCTGGAGCAGCACCGCGCTTTTCCAAAACCTGCACCCTTCTGTGGCTGTCCTTTGCGGCATGCATGATCATGTCGTAGAAAGTATTTTCATCAAAATAATGTGAACAAGAACAGGTTACCAGGATTCCGCCTTCGTTGAGGATTCTCATGGCACGAAGATTGATTTCTTTGTAACCGCCGTAAGCCTTTTCAATGGCCTTTGCCTTCTTTGTAAATGCAGGTGGATCAAGAATGATCACATCAAACTTTTCACCTTCTGTTTCATACTTTTTGAGCACATCAAAAACATCAGCGCAGACAGCCTTTACAACCTTTTCTGCACCATTGTTCTTAATGTTGCGATTAACAAGTTCAACGGCATCTTCAGAAATGTCTACACTGGTAACATCCCTGGCACCAGCCTTGAATGCATTGAGACCAAAAGCACCAGTATGTGTAAAGGTATCAAGAACCTTTTTACCGCGGCAGAATTCTGCAACACGAGCACGGTTGAATTTCTGGTCAAGGAAGTAACCTGTCTTCTGACCGCGGGCAATGTCAACTTCAATCTGGATTCCGTTTTCAACGATTGTAATGACTTCCTTTCCCTGTCTTCCAATCCATCCGGACTTTTCTTCAAGACCTTCCTTTTCACGGACCCCGGCATCGCTTCTTTCAAAGATTGCATAAGGCTTGCACACGTTTTCAATTGCCTTGAGGATTTCCTTGCGGAACACTTCACAGGCAAGAGCAAGGAACTGAATTACGATGTATACATTTCCATCGTCAACATAGCGCTCGCAGATAAGGCCAGGAACAAAGTCGGCTTCACCGAAAACAAGGCGGTAGCTGTCATTTACGTCAAAGCTCAAGGCACGGATATTAACTGCATTGCGGATCACCTTGTCCCAGTAGGCATAGGTGTCTGCCATGATCTTGTCTGCGTGTTCACGGCTGAAAATGCGGATTGTAATCTTAGACTTTCTGTTGATTACGCCAGTACCAAGGAATCCGCCTGCGTTTGTGCACACTTCAACAACGGTGCCGTCGTCAACATCACATTCAGCAAGGGATGAAGTCTTTACACCTGTTCCGTCCTTTGCATTGTATTTTACAGAAGCAATCTCGTTGTCAAAAATCCAAGGGAAGCCCTGATTGATTTCCCTATCCTCTTTTGGCTTTAGCAATACTCTTGTTACATTTGGATTCATATTATATTCCTTCTGTAGAACAGTGTTCTGCTGTTCCCTTGGCTTCTGTTTTTCCGTTCTTAAGCATTTCTTCCATTGTGTGCCATCCAAGAACCGCACACTTTACACGGGCAGGCATGGTACTGATATTCTGAAGGCTTGCTGCTTCATCAAGGTCTTCCAAAGCATCCCCTTCTGCCTTTCCCTTGATCATGTCCATAAAAAGGGATGCCAGGCGAAGGGCTTCTTCCTTTGACTTGCCGATAACATTGTCCAGCATCATGTCAACGCTTGCCTGGCTAATGGCACAACCTGATCCTGCAAAAGTTCCGCTTGTAATGATTCCATTTTCATCAACTTTAAGATTGAGGGTAATGTCGTCACCACAGCTTGGGTTTACACCGCGTAAAACAAAGTTTGCATCTGCAGTTTCACCGCGGTTATTTGGGTTAAGATTATGTTCGTTCAGTATTTCCTGATAAAGTGCTTTAAGATCCATATTTAATCCAATTCACAATTCACAATAC
>JAUNCR010000027.1 GCA_030526505.1 Spirochaetales bacterium | reverse complement strand
GTGTTTCCTTTCCACAGTTGTAATTTGCTCTATTGAGATAAGACGTAACAAGCAACGAATAATCATTATTTATGTCTTCATAAGACAAAATCAAAGAATTCTCACTGGAATCAGTCTCAAAAAGACTAACGATCTCCTCTGATGAGAGGGAATTATTTTCTCTGTATGCATCTATCATTCTTATTTGTTTATTATTTTTACTCAAAACATATATTACATATTGAGTTTTTGTAAAACTTAATGATGGATTAACATCAATGACAGCCTCAATATAGTGATTCTGAATCAAATACTTTCTTGCTGAATAAGCACGATCATTGAACGCAGTTGCCTTTGGCAATATCAAAAACCCCTTACCTGTATCACTCAAAGCTTTCAAAACCTTCATGGAAAGAATCAGGCTAGATTCCGAACATACAATATCCTCAGGATAACCGTCTGATACCATGAAATTCTGAATAGAATCTGTCTCTTTCTTAAGAAATACTATATCATACGAATCGACTATTTTATCCATTTCATATATTTGATCTTTTATATCTATATTTTTCCTGGATACATGTTGTTTCATAAGCATTTTGACAAAGGAATCATCTCTATCTGATGCATACCCTGTTAATTTATCATCCTGCCTAACACAATTCTGGAGAAAAGAAGAATTCGCGCAATCAAAGTCTGCTTTTTTTACATTATCCTTATCCTTTGTAAAATACGAAACAAGATCCAAAACAACTCTACCAAGTGAATCCGTTTCACCAAATTTTGAAACCAAAAATGATTCTAGATACGGTTGTGGAATTTCACAAAGCTTTACATGTAACTCAAGCAAGTTTTCCAGGTCGATAGATTCAACACTTTTAGATACATAATCAATAAACTTCTGACCTTTATTTTCTCCTAATGCAGTTTTTGCACACAAAGACAGTTGTTCTAAATAATCAGAATGAGCATTCCTATCCTGTTCAATTGTCAAGATAGAATAAAAGACTTGAATTATGGAAAACTCTTTGAATTTTTCCGGTTTTTCAAATGTTGAATTATCAGGAATGTACTTTCCTACAATAGCGTAAATTTCCTTTTCAACTTCATCTGTTTTCAAAAATGTTTTCACATAATCCCCCAAAATTACACGGTATATGCTTAATCTATAATAAAAATCTAAATAAATCAAGAAAATTCCAGAAATCTTTGGATACAAACTTGACAAACTGTGTTTTTCAGTGTTAAATCTAAATAAACTAAAAATAAAGAGGAGATCTATTATGTCAAACAAATTTTCGTTTTATGAAAGTAAGAAAAAAGTAAGTCAATTTGAAATCTGTAGCGAATCTGAAAAGAACAAGTATTCCTACAGGCAAGCTAAAGAGATGGTTACAAAACTTAAGTTTGTCAGAAGGAACAGCGGAACCGGAAAAATGCACATCTTCAAGTGTGAACATTGTAAATGTTGGCATCTTTCTAGTAAGGGTAGGTTTGATCATTATCATGATGATCTTATGGAAATCAGAAACAGGCAGCTTAAGGAAATCTACGCTGCTTAAGCATTAAGGAGGAATATTAAAATGAAACAGGAAATGATTAAGTTCATTAACAAAGGATTGGAAAAGGCTGGAATCGAAAAAATCGACGGAAGTTTCGACATTTCATCAGCCAAGAAGGGAAAAACAGTTTTGGACATGCTCAAGACAGGAAAAATGGATAAAAACAGCAGATCCATAAAATTGTTTTGCGAAGCTCTTGCCTCATGGTATGGCTACTACATCATTGATGCTTACAACGGCAAATGGATCGAAGATTTTCGAGGACAGCCTGTTGTAGCACTCGAAAATCATTGGGTCATTGATCCAATCGATGAAGTTTTTGATTATGTTTATGGTCCAAGCGACAACCTTATGATTCTTGACCGCTTGGAATCTAAAAAAGCATGCTAAGGAGGTAACGCTTATGACTTGCTTGGAAAACATTTCTCCAGAAATCACAACCTGGGAATATGATTTTGAAATTGTAAAGGATGGTCTTAGAAAATATGGATTTGACATCAATGAAATCCAATATTCTATAGAAATCGTAAAGAAAATCCAGAAGGCATTGGTTTTCATAAAAATGAATTCCCTCTCATCGGGATTTACAGAACTTGAGGAGTATTACTTTGCTGATGCTTTTTGCATCTACATTGGTAATTACTTACGTTCCACCTATAACTTGGAATGGAAAGAAGAGTCAGAGGATTCTTTCATTCTAGTTGGGGAAAACGCAGTAATTGATATTTACAATAAAGTCTTTACTTACTTGGAAGACGAAAACATTGAATCCGACTTGGATCTTCTTGAATTGTTCAGTGAAGACTACGAAAAAACGAACGGATTAAAACATAGATAAAAGGAACGCCAAAAACAGTCCGTCATTATTTGGTTGTCAAACCTTTAAGATGGGGTTGTCCTAGAAGTTATTAAAACTTCAAAAAAGGACAGCCTTTTTTTTGTATTTTTTAATTTCGTTTTTTTAAGGTGAAGTTTTTTTTCTTTCAGGCTTTCAGCAGCCTTGCAATCTGCTTAAAATCGTACCCAAGCATCAATAATCCCTATTCTATTCCGACTTTTTCCTTACCGCGTAAATGAAACCTTCTGAATTTCAGGTTTCCCTTTGTCTGTCCAAAGACAGTCTCACACTCTGTCGAGCGTTTTTTCATAAGAGCTTTATATTCATCTGTTGCAAGAAGTTCTTTCACTTTTGTTTTCTGGGAAATCCAGTTTTCATTTCGCTGAATCATTCGCCCGTATTCAGACTTTGTACATGATTCTCTAAACGGACATCCTTCGCAGTTATCACACTGGTAGACATCTAAAATCTGTTCATAACCGGAATGATTTTTCTTTGTTACCGTCTTTTTATAGGGAACGGGATTTCCGCATGGGCAGGTGTATTCCTTCTGCTCTGAATCGTATTTCCAGTTTTCAGGATTGAATGTCTTTCGTTTGAATCCTTTCTTTATTTCTTTCTCGTAAGTTGAATACTTTATGGCGCCTGTTATTTCTTTTTCTTCAAGATAGTCATAGTTCTCCTCGCTTCCATAACCTGCATCTGCAATCACGGTCCTGAACTTGCAGTCCAACCTTTCCATCACATTTTCAAGGTGAGGTATAAATGTTCGTGTGTCCGTAGGATTTGGAAAGACGTCATAACCGATTACAAAATTGTTCTCTGTTCCGACCTGTATGTTGTAGCCCGGCTTCAGCTGTCCGTTGAGCATGTGGTCTTCCTTCATGCGCATGAAAGTTGCGTCTTCATCTGTCTTTGAGTAGCTGTTCCTGCCGTCGAATGTTGCGTTTGCCTTTTCGTACTTTTCTTTTCTTGGAAGATAGTCCTTCTCAATCTGGCGTTTTGCTTTTTTCAGTTTTTTTTACGACTTTTGATTCTTCATCATCAAGGTCATTTATTTCGACAAGGCGTTCTTTGATTTTTGCTGCGGCTTCCTTTATTTCTTCGCTGGTGACTGTGATGTCTTCTCCAAGTTCAGCAAGATCCTTGTCTCCGTAGACTTCATTTTCCCTGTGGGTGATTTCCTCAACATCCTTCAGGAACACTTTCAGCTTTTCATCAAGCTTCTTCTCGTTCTTCTCAACCGCCTTCTTCCACACAAAAGTGTATTTGTTTGCGGCGCTTTCTATTTTTGTTCCGTCCACGAAATATTTCTCAAGGCTGACGTATCCTTTTCTGTTCAGGAGTTTTACTGTCGAGATGAATATTTCTTCGATTGAGTCCTTAAGCTTTTCTCCACGGAATTTGTTGATTGTCCTGAAGTCTGGTTTCTGGAATCCTGTGAGTCACATCACGTTCACGTTTTCACGGCACTGTTTGGCTATCATTCTTGATGAGTATGTTCCCGTCATGTAGCAGTAGATTAATACTTTCAAAAGCATGACCGGATTGTACCTGCTTGCGCCGCCACCTTTTGTGCTTTTTGCAAACACTTCTTCAATCCTCAGTTCGTCTACTGTCTTGCTTACGATTCTTGCAAAATGATTTTCCGGCACCAGTTCATCAAGGCTCGGTGGTAAAAGCCACTGTTCGTTCTGGCTGTATGGTTTGTATGTGATTTTGTTACTTACGCCTCTGCTCATATTTAAATTTTATCACAGAGGAATTTGTTTGTCTTTAAAATAAGTTGGGCTGTCCCATACTTTTGGGACAGCCCCTTTTCTTTGGGCCATACATACAGCGCTTCGCTCGTTTGGCCTAGTGGAAAATATTTAAAAAAAATCCAGCACATGCTGGATTTTTCTGGGCCATCTTGGATTTGAACCAAGGACCAAGGGATTATGAGTCCCCTGCTCTAACCGCTGAGCTAATGGCCCGAATGGATTTTCATTATAGATTAAAGGGCTTTTTCGGTCAAGGTAGACTAATGGGCAAATTTTTGCACAAAAGCAAGCTCACTTCTTCAGCGTTTCGTTCATGCTGCCGGTTCTGTAGCCTTCAAGATCAAGGGAAACATAACTGAAGCCAATCTCTTTCAGCAAAGAAACTATTTTATCTTTATGCCCGATCACTTTTTCAAAATCCTGGCGCACAACTTCAATTCTTGCCAGGACCCCGGAAGTTTCATCATTCCCAAAACTGTGGATACGGATTCTTTCCTGGACAAAACCAAGACCCAACAAAACCTGCTCGGCCCTTTCCACCATTGCAAGTTTTTCCGGAGTGATTTCTTCCCCGTATACAAAACGGCTTGCAAGGCAGGCAAAACTTGGCTTATTCCACGTTGCAAGCCCCAGCTCTTTTGAAAGTTCCCTTATTTCAGACTTCCAGAGGTTGCATTCCCTAAGGGGACTTTTTATTCCAAGTTCAGCAATGGCCTTTAACCCTGGCCTGTAATCCCCGTTGTCATCCATATTGCTTCCTTCGCATACACAAGCAAGATTCAGTTCTTTTGCAGTTTCAAGGAATCTTTCAAAGAGGGCTTTCTTGCAAAGGTAGCATCTGTTTTTTGGATTCTCCTTTACACCTGGAATTGCCGATTCGTCTATTTCTATGATGCGGTGAACTATTCCTTCCCTTTGGCAAAACTCTTCGGCCTCATCTTTTTCTCTTGCCGGGAAAAACCTTGATTTGGCCGTCAAAGCCACAGCCTTGTCTCCCAAAACATCATGGGCAACCTTAAGCATGAAAGTTGAATCCACCCCGCTGGAAAAAGCAATGGCGGCACTTCCAAGTTCTGCAAAATATTTTTTCAAGACCTCATGTTTTTCTTTCAGTTCTTTTGTCATAGATGGCCTCCATTTTACATTAAACCCTTTCAACTTTCCATAAAAATAAAAAATGGGGCCCGGAAAACCCCAAGCCCCATCATCGCGTTAATAATCTTTTATCAAACGCTTCTTACATCTTCCATCTGGCAACCGCAGTCAACAAGAAGATTCTTTGTTTCTGTTTCCGTGATTCCGGAAATCTTGATTGTAATCTTCCTTCTCTTTTCGTCAGGAACATCTGATGTTACAAGGGAAACAATGTTTCCGTTCTTTGCAGCAACTGCTTCAGCAATTTTTGCAAGGATTCCAGGTTTTTCGTCTACGATTACAACGGCACGGATACCAGGATTTTTTGTGCTGAACATTTCAATGAAGCATTCAAAAAGGTCTGTCTGTGTAATCATGCCGATAAGAAGATCGCCGTCAACAACAGGAAGACAGGTGATTCCGTAGTCCTTCATCAGGCGGGCGGCTTCTTCCACAGTCTGTTCAACGGTTGTTGTCTTAACATTCTTAACCATTGCCTTTTCAACAGACATCTTGCTCAAAAGGTATCCAAGTTCATACATGTCCAATGTTGTTGCATTGCTTGGGCTTACCTTTATCAAATCCGCATTTGTCAAAAGGCCGACAAGAACTCCGTTTTTATCTACAACCGCAAGTTTTGTCTCCTTGTTTTTTGTCATGATTTCTTTTGCGTCAAGAACGCTTGCTTCAGGACCAATAACGAGAGGATGATCATTCATTACATCTTTAACCAACATAGCTGCACCTCCTAAAAAGTAAAAGCACCCGCAAAAGATCATTGCAGGTGCTTTAAATTATAACACTGAATTTATCATTCAACAAATTTTTTGGTTTTCAGACTGAACCTTATCAGCCGCCCAAGTATGCCTTTCTAACAGCGTCGTCGTTGGCAAGTTCAGAAGCAATTCCTTCCTTTGCAATGGAACCTGTTTCAAGGATGTATGCCCTGTTGGCAATGGAAAGGGCCTTGAAAGCGTTCTGTTCAACAAGAAGGATTGTTGTTCCGCCTGCACTGATTTTCTGCACGATGTTGAAGATTTCATCAACAAGGATTGGTGCAAGACCCATTGAAGGTTCGTCAAGCAAAAGAAGCCTAGGCTTTGACATCAAGGCACGGGCCATGGCAAGCATCTGCTGTTCACCGCCGGAAAGAGTTCCAGCCATCTGGGCAAGGCGTTCCTTAAGGCGAGGGAAAAGTTCATAGCACCATTCCATGTCTTTCTTGATTTCTTCCTTGTCTTTTCTAAGGTAGGCACCCATTTCAATGTTTTCCTTAACGCTCATGTTTGCAAAAACACGGCGTCCTTCCGGAACCTGAATGAGTCCGCGGCTTACGATTTTATCTGCACTTACATTTGTAATGTCTTCGCCTTCAAAAAGAATTGAACCGCTTTCCTTTTTGATCAGGTTGCTGATGCTGTGGAGTGTGGTTGTTTTTCCGGCACCGTTGCTTCCGATCAAAGTGATTACTTCGCCCTGTTCAACTTTAAATGAAATGCCTTTCAAGGCTTTGATTGCACCGTAGGATACTACAAGATCCTTTACTTCAAGCATGCTCATTTTTTACCTCCAGTGTAACCGGAACCAAGGTATGCCTTGATTACTTCTTCGTTAGCCTGAATTTCTGCAGGCAGTCCTTCTGCAATAACGCGGCCATAGTTAAGAACCAGAAGTCTTTCGCAGATTCCCATGACAAGTTTCATGTCGTGTTCAATAAGAAGAACTGTAAGGTTGAACTTTTCACGGATGAAAGAAATCATTTCCATAAGTTCATGAGTTTCCTGTTCGTTCATACCGGCTGCAGGTTCATCAAGCAAAAGAAGTTTTGGGTTAGAAGCAAGGGCACGGCAGATTTCAAGCTTTCTCTGTTCACCGTAAGGAAGGTTCTTTGCAAGTTCGTTCATCTTGCCTTCCATGTGGAACAGTTCAAGAAGAATCTTTGAGCGTTCCTGCATTACTTCTTCATCCTTGCGGAATCTCTTTGTCCTGAAAAGAACGTCAAATGGATTTACCTTTCTTGTCTGATGAAGGGCAATCTTAATATTTTCTGCAACCGTAAGGTTTCCAAAAAGGCGAATGTTCTGGAAAGTGCGGGCAATACCAATGCCGTTAAGCTGAGCTGGTGACTTTCCGCTTGTTACCTGAAGGTTTCCCTTACGGTCAACAAAAGTGATTGTTCCTTCAGTTGGCTTGTAAACGCCGCTAAGCATATTGAATACGGTTGTCTTTCCCGCACCGTTTGGTCCGATAAGTCCAATGAGTTCACCCTGATAAAGCTCAAGGTTAAAGTCGCTTACAGCACGAAGGCCACCGAACACGATTGAAATGTCTTTTGCACGAAGAAGCAGTTCCTTGTTTTCACTCATTATTCTGCCCCCTTGTCTTTATTCTTTCTTAAAAGACCCTTGAACCAGCCAAAGAGCCCGTTGTATGTTTTGATGAAGCTGAGTTCCTTTGTTCCCAAAAGTCCCTGAGGCCTAAAGAGCATTACAAAGATAAGGATCACAGGATAAATCAAAAGTCTGTAGTCGCGGAGGAATCTCAATGCTTCCTGAAGGATTGTAAGAACAAATGCCGCTACGATTCCACCAGTAACTGAACCCATACCGCCAAGAACAACATAAATCAAATGGTTGATACTGTTGTTGAAAGATGCAAGGTCAGGCTTGATAAATCCGATGAATGGAGCATAGAGTGCACCACCGATACCGCCGATGAAAGATGCGATTACAAAGCCTGTCATCTTGTAACGGAAAACTCCAACGCCGCTGCTGTTTGCCGCAACTTCATCTTCACGAACGGCAAGAATTGCGCGTCCATAAGTTGAACGGAGGAAGTTCTGCAAAAGCACGATGATTACAATTAAAGTTCCAACGATTGCCGTGTAAGAAATGATTGGACCGTGATCAAGTGAAGTTGTAAAGATTGTACTGAACTGCATTCCGTTTGGACCACCAGTAATGCTCTTGAAGTTAACAAGGAAGATTCTGATGATTTCACCGAAAGCCAAAGTTACGATTGCAAGGTAGTCACCTTCAAGCTTAAGCGTTGGGAATCCAATGAGGAAGCCAAAGAATGCTGCTATAAGGCCACCAAGAATAATGCTTACAGGAAGTGGAACATGGCAGTTTGTTGTAAGGAGGATTACAGCGTAAGCACCGATAGCCTGGAATCCAGCCTGACCAAGGGAAAGCTGACCTGTAATACCGCAGACCATGTTTACGCTCAAAGCCATGATTGCATTGATTCCACCCAATGTAAGGATCTGTGCAACATAAGCGTCAATCAAAGGAGCCTTGTCGCCGAATTCATCTTCGATCAAAGGAATGTCCATCAGGAGTCCAGGAACAACAAGAAGGACTGCTGCAGTCACTGCAAGAATGATTGTATTTCTAATAAAATTGTCTTTCATTTTTCGTCCTCCTTAAACCTTAACCACATTCTTCTTTCCAAGCAAACCTGCAGGTTTTACAAGGAGAATGATGATGAGGATTGAATATGAAATTGCATCGGCATACTGAGAAGAAATGTATGCCTTTGTCATTGTTTCAACGATACCAAGAATTACTCCGCCCACCATGGCACCAGGCACGCTTCCAATTCCACCAAGAACGGCTGCAACGAAAGCCTTAAGGCCTGGAATGTAACCCATGAGAGGATCAACCTGTGGATATGCAGTTGCATAGAGAACACCACCGGCACCAGCAAGAACTGAACCGATGACGAATGTAATTGCAATTGTTCTATTTACGTTTACACCCATAAGGCTTGCAGCACCCATATCGTAGCTTACGGCACGCATTGCCTTTCCTGTCTTTGTGTAGTTGATTACATAGTTGAGTACAACCATAAGAATTGCAGATGCAACGATGACGATGATCTGAATGTTTGAAATCTGAACGATTCCAAGGTTGAAGAATTTTGTATCCATTGTTGGGAACTGGCGTGGGTTAGGTCCAACAAAAGGAATAACACGCATTGCATTCTGAAGGATAAGTTCAACAGCAATTGCAGTAATAAGTGAATTAAGGCGTGGTGCATTGCGCAAAGGTCTGTAAGCACAGCGTTCAATAACAAGGCTCAATACGGAACAGACTACCATTGCACCAAAGAATGCAAGACACAATCCAAAAGGAGTAGCCCCAGCTGCACGAAGAATAAAATATCCGGTATAAGCGCCAACCATCATTACATCACCATGGGCAAAGTTGATGAGCTTAACGATACCGTAAACCATAGTATAACCAAGAGCTATAAGCGCATAGATACTGCCAAGGGAAAGTCCGTTGACAAATTGTTTCAAGAATGTATCCACCGTTTCCTCCAAATTTTTACATCAAAATATGACAAAATATTATACCCTAAGTTTTTAAAATAAAAAAGGGCTCATTCCGACAAACCGAAATGAACCCCTTTGTTCAAATAGATTATTTTATTCTATTGGAATTATTTTACGTCAACTGTTGCTTCGTATGCAGCAGCAAGCTTTCCGTCCTTCTTAACGAGCTTGATCATAACTGCAGACTTAACTGGGTTGCGCTTTGCATCGAATGTGATGTGACCTGTTACATAGTCACCGTTTGTTGCTTCGTATGCTGCGCGGATCTTTGCAACATCTGTTGTTGTTCCAGCCTTGAGCATTGCATCCTTGAGCATGTAAACGCTGTCGTAACCAAGGGCAGCAAATGAGTTTGGAGCCTTGTTGTACTTCTTCTGGAATGAAGTTACGAACTTCTTTACAGCTGGAACTGTTGAGTCTTCTGCGTAGTGGTTAGAGTAGTATCCGTTAAGAACTTCATCACCAGCATTTTCTGTAAGTCCGTCCCATCCGTCAGCACCAACGATTGGTGTGTTGATTCCCTGTGCACGGAGCTGCTTTGCGATGAGGGCAACTGTTCCGTAGTAATCTGGAAGGTATACGATGTCTGGATTTGCAGCCTTGATCTTTGTGAGCTGTGCGTTGAAGTCCTTGTCGCCAGTTCCGTAAGATTCTTTTGCTACAACTGTTCCACCCTGAGCCTTGAATTCCTTTTCAAAGTTTTCCATAAGACCTACAGAGTAGTCGTTTCCGATATCATAAAGAATTGCAGCCTTCTTGCACTTGAGGTTGTCAGCAGCAAACTTACCGCCAACGCGTCCCTGGAATGGGTCGATGAAACATGTTCTGAAGATGTAGTCACCTGCATCTGTAATTGCTGGAGCTGTAGCAGCTGGAGCAATCTGAAGAACCTTCTGTGCCTGAGCAAGCTGTGTGATTGCAAGTGTACAACCAGAAGTCAATGAACCGATGATAAGGCGTGTCTTGTCCTTTGAAACAAGCTTCTTGTATGCGTTTACAGACTTTGCTGCATCACCTTCATCGTCTTCACAGATGAATACAATCTTTGCGCCGTTGATTCCGCCTGCTGCATTGATTTCTTCTACAGCAAGGTCAATACCGTTCTTGCATTCAACACCGTAAACAGCAACTGGTCCTGAAAGAGGTGCTACACCACCAATCTTAACAGCCTTAGGAGCTGCAAAAGCTGCGGCAGCTGCAAGAGCCATCATTCCGTTAAAAATTACCTTAGAAAATTTCATCAGAAATTCCTCCTATGTTTTGAACAATTTTACTGAAATTACCAGCATGTGTAAAGTTTTGTGAAAGTTCTCACAATCACGAATACCGGTTTTTACATTGTTTAACTTATGCCTTTAAAAAAATACAGCCGCCCTTGAAATAAGAGCGGCTTGAACAGAATCTAAGCGATTAGCTTATGCTTCTGCAGGTGTTTCAGCTGGTGCTTCTGCTGGAGCTTCAGCGGCAGCTGCTTTCTTAGCAAGTCTTGCTTCTTTCTGTGCCTTATTCTTAAGAGCAGCCTTACAAACCTTGCATACCTTTACTTTCTTTCCGTCAACATCCTGATCGTAGAGAACCTTAATCTGTGTTTTACCACAAACTGGGCATGTTCCACGGCCATGGTTTACTTCTTTGCGGATTCCAGTTCCACGATGTGCTTTAGACATAGCTTACTCCTTATGCTTCAGCCTTTTCAGCTTCAGCCTTTTTTGCAGACTTCTTTGATGCCTTAGCGTCTTCAGCGCCTGCTTCTGGCAACTTGTAGTCAACCAATTCAAAAATTACAGTGTCTGCTGCATCTCCCTGGCGGAAGCCAAGCTTAAGAATGCGTGTATATCCACCGTTGCGATCCTTCATGCGTGGACCGATTTCTGTGAAAAGCTTGTTAAGGATCTTTTCATCAGCGATGAATTTTGCAGCTTCTCTTCTGTTGTGTACAGAATCAACTTTTGCACGTGTAATCAATTTTTCTGCAGCTTTGCGTACTTCCTTAGCCTTAGCTTCTGTTGTTGTGATACGTTCGTATCTGAAAAGAGAAGTTACCATATTGCGTGTCATTGCACGGCGGTGGGCTGTTGTGCGCGAAAGCGGATTAAATCCATTCTTGTGGTTCATTCGTTTTCTTCCTTGTGTCTGTTAACCAAGTCAACGTCTTTAACATGACTATAATCAGTCATTCCAAGATTAAGACCATGTTCTTCAAGTTTTACCTTGATTTCTTCAAGAGACTTCTTTCCAAAGTTACGAGTCTTTGAAAGTTCGTCTTCTGTCTTCTTAGTCAACTCACCAATAGTTTTAATACCTGCATTCTTAAGGCAGTTTGAACTGCGAACTGAAAGTTCAAGTTCTTCTACTGAAGTTGTAAGCAGCTTACGAATCTGCTCGTCACCTTCAATTGGATCGTCACCAGTTGGGTAGTCGCTTTCGTTGAAGTTTACGAAGATAGCGAAGTAATCCTTTGCAATCTTTGCTGCTTCTGCAAGAGCGTCTTCTGGAGTGATTGATCCGTCAGTCCAAATCTCAAGAACCAATTTATCGTAATCGTTACGCTGTCCTACGCGGCAAGGTTCAATGGAATATTTAACCTTTGGTACAGGAGTAAAGATACAGTCCATTGAAATTGTACCAACAACTTCAATGTAGTGTTCGTTTACTTCTGCAGGAACATAACCTCTGCCAAGATCAACCTGGAATTCCATATCCAAGCGACAACCGTCCATCATTGTAAAGATCTCAAGACCCTTAGTCATGATTTCAAGCTGGCCTTCCTTCGCAAGATCATCACTCTTTATAGTGCCTGGTCCCTTGAATTCATAGGTGAATGTTTCCTGTTCTACATCCCGCGGCAAACGCAAGCGAATCTGTTTTAAGCTGTTCAAAACTTCCAAAGTATCTTCTGAGATATTTGGGATTGTTTCGAATTCACTTGAAATAACATGTGGAACACCGTCAGCATCATAAGATGTGATGCGAACTGAAGAAATTGCGTATCCCTGAATTGATGAAAGAAGTACACGGCGGAGTGTGTTTCCTACTGTTGTACCAAATCCTGGTTCAAAAGGATAAGCAGTGAACTTTCCATAGTTTGGATTGTTCTCAAGATGTTCAAATGTAATTCCCTTTGGTTTTTTAAAACCCTTAAGCAGATTTTTGCGAGCCAATCTGAACTCCTTTATTTTTCCTGAAAAGAACTGAATTCTCTCCAAGCGTTTGAACTATTAACCTACTTTTGGAAGATAGGTTAACCCAGTCATTACATACGGCGTGTCTTGCGTGGACGACATCCATTGTGTGGGATAGGTGTAATATCAGAAATTGACTTAACCTTGAGTCCCAAAGTTCCAAGAACACGGATTGCGTTTTCACGACCCATTCCTGGTCCCTTTACAAATACATGTACTTCACGAAGACCATAGCTTGCTGCTCTCTGAACAGCTGTTTCTGCTACTGACTGAGCTGCAAATGGAGTAGATTTCTTTGCTCCGCGGAATCCCAGACCACCAGAAGAAGCCCAAGAAATTGCGTTTCCTCTAAGATCAGTGATTGTAACAATAGTGTTGTTGAAAGTAGCCTGAATGTAGATGTTACCTTCAAATACACTCTTTTTCTCTTTTCTTTTCTTACCGTTTGTTGCTGCCATCGTCTACCTCTACTTAAGCCTTCTTCTTGTTAGCAACGGTCTTCTTCTTACCCTTGCGTGTGCGAGAATTAGTGCGAGTGCGCTGTCCACGAACAGGCAATCCCTTGCGGTGGCGCTGTCCACGATAGCTTCCAATGTCAATAAGACGCTTGATGTTAAGACCGATTTCTGAGCGAAGACGACCTTCTGTCTTAATGTTTTCATCGATGTACTTACGAAGCTTTGTAAGATCATCTTCTGAAAGATCATTGATAAGAACATTTGGATCAACCTTTGTTTCTTCGCAAATCTTGTTAGCTGATGAGCGTCCAATACCATATACATATGTCAATGCAATGTTGACATGCTTGTTTGGGAGGTCAACCCCCGAAATACGTGCCATCAGTTACTCCTCAACCCTGTCTCTGCTTGTGCTTTGGGTTTTCACAGATAATACGAACTACTCCGTTTCTCTTGATTACCTTGCATTTGTCGCAGATGGGCTTCACGCTTGTGCGTACTTTCATAAAAGTCCCCTTGAAAAAACATTATACTCACCAAATCATGGCAGTTCGAAGTGACATAGAATTTCACCATGAACTACAATCTGGCAACACCGCAAATCAACCTAGATAGCGGTGCGCTAGTATACAAGTTTTTTCTTACTTAATCTAGTCCCTAAACACTATTTTCTATAAAAAATACTAGCCGATGACCTTGATCACCGGCAGTAAATTAAATCAGAAAATTAGAGTCCGCGAGACTTTAATCCCTTCTTTGTAAGACCATCGTGATGATGCATCTTAAGAAGAGCTTCAACCTGTGCCATTGTATCGATGTCAACGCCAACCAGGATCAAGAGCGAAGTTCCACCCATGAGCATAGAAATCTGTGCTGGGAACTTGAAGATGATCTGGATGATTGTAGGCAACAATGCGATTGCTGCAAGATACAAAGAACCAGGAAGGATCAGACGGTTCAAAACCTTCTGAAGATATTTTTCAGTCATGTCAGTTCTGATTCCAGGAATGGAACCACCGTTTTCACGGATATTCTTTGCAATTTCTGTAGGGTTCAGTGTTACCTGAGTGTAGAAGTAAGCAAAGAAGATGATCAACATAACTTCAATAAAGTTATACCAAAAACCAAGTGGATTCAAAACTGAAGCAACCTTTGAAAGCCATGTAGCTTTTGAAGAAAGGCTGTTTGCAATCTGAAGAGGGAAAGTCAAGAATGCAGAAGCAAAGATGATTGGAATGACTCCCGATGGATTGATCTTGAATGGAATGTATGAGCTCTGTCCACCGTACATTTTGCGGCCTACAACGCGCTTAGCATAGTGTACTGGGATCTTGCGTTCACCAGACTGTTCGAATACAACAAAACCGATGATAGCAAGGAAGAGGAATACAGCTACAATAACGAAAACAACATTAATGTCTCCGCTCTGTACCTTCTTGATCAATTCATATACAGCACTTGGAAGACGTGCGACGATACCAGCAAAGATGATCATCGAGATACCCTGACCGATACCACGCGCAGTTATCTGATCACCAAGCCATACAGCAATCATAGAACCTGTGGTTACTGTAAGCACGGCAAGGAGATTGAAATAGACTTTGTTGTCGAAAATAATCGCACCCGGAACCTGCTGGTTGATGGAATCAGCATACACAGTAATAGCCATAGACTGAATCAAACATACAAAGATTGTACCGATTCTTGTCCAAGACTGTACCTTCTGCTGACCGCCATCTTCCTGAGCAATTCTCTTGAGTGACGGAAAGATTACGAGGGCAAGCTGAAGAATGATCTGAGTAGAAATGTAAGGCATAACACCGAGCATCAATACAGAGAACTTTTCAAAAGCTCCACCCGCAAAAAAGTCCATGTAACTGGCAAACGCACTTTCTGCACCACTTGCGAGGTTATCGAAGTACTGCAGAAGTAAAGTGGCATTGATGCCTGGAATAGTGAGAACACTACCCAAGCGGAAAACAGCAAGAATGAGCAATGTAAAGAGAAGGCGTGAGCGCAACTCTTTTACTTTGAACATGTTTACAATAGCATTGTTTGCCATTTTGTCACTCCAACGTTTTTATTTTGATTCTTTAGCTGCTTTCTCAATAATCTTTACTGAGCCACCAGCCTTTTCAATCTTGTCCTTTGCAGAAGCTGATATCTTTTCAACTTCAACTGTAAGCTTCTTTGTGATATCGCCGTTTCCGAGAACCTTGATTCCGTCAACAACTTTACCAACAAGACCCTTAGCCTTCAAAGACTCACGGTTTACTGTTTCTCCATCAGCGAACTTTGCTTCGAGATCACAAAGATTTACGCAAGCAAATACCTTCTTGAATGGAGCATTAGAGAAACCACGGCGTGCAATACGACGGAACAAAGGCATCTGACCGCCTTCGAATCCTACGTATGGAACTGCACTACCAGAGCGTGACTGCTGTCCCTTGTTACCCTTACCGGCTGTTGAACCGAGACCAGATGAAGAACCGCGTCCTACACGCTTTGGCTTTTTGTTAGCACCACGAGGAGCATGTAATTCAAATTCGTTTTCGTTTGCCATTAGTTAATCTCCTCTACTTTTACAAGGTGAGCAACTGAAGCAATCATGCCTTTGATAGCATCGTTTGCTTCGTGTTCAACTGATGAACTGATCTTCTTGAGACCCAAGCTTTTTACAGTAGCTCTCTTTTCAGGCTTCTGTCCAATAACGCTTCTAACGAGTGTGATACGTACTTTTGCCATAATCAGCCCCACATATCCTTGAGAGTCTTACCACGATTCTGTGCAACTGCACGAGCATCCATCATCTTTTCAACAGCATTGAAAGTTGCGCGTACTACGTTTACAGAAGTGCGAGATCCCTGTGATTTAGAGATAACGTCTGTGATACCACATGCATCGAGTACTGCACGAACTGGACCACCGGCGATAATACCAGTACCAGGACATGCAGGCTTAAGCAATACTTCAGAGCTCTTGTACTTTCCAATCATTTCGTGTGGAAGTGTTCCGTTCTTCATTGGAACTGTGATAAGGTTTGACTTTGCCTTATCGAGGCTCTTTCTGATAGCTTCAGTAACATCATTAGCCTTACCAAATCCGAAACCGATGCGTCCCTTTCTGTCACCTACTACTGTAAGTGCAGAGAAAGACATTCTGCGTCCACCTTTTACAGTCTTTGCAGTGCGGTTAAGCTTTACGAGCTTTTCTACGAATTCGTCAGCAGGCTTTTTGTCAAAATTCTTCTGGTGTTCCATAGCCACTCCTAGAATACAATCCCGGCAGCGCGGGTAGCGTCAGCAAGGGCCTTTACAACACCATGATAGAGGTAACCGTTGCGGTCGAAAACAACCTTTTCGATTCCCTTTTCCTTAAGGCGAGCACCCAAAGCTTCTCCGAGTTTTGTTGCACTGTCAACATTAGCCTTGAGTGCAGCAAAATCCTTTTCCAATGTAGAGATGGAAGCAAGAGTCTTGCCTTCATCATCGTTGATAACCTGAGCATAAAGATTGCGTCCGCTCTTGAACACTGTCAAGCGTGGGCGTTCAGCTGTTCCGTAAATTGACTTACGAATGTGAATCTTTCTATGCAGGCGTTTTCTTTGTTTATCACTAAGTTTTCTGATCATATCAATTCACCTTATTATTTTACGCCAGTCTTACCAACTTTGCGTCTGATAACTTCGTTTTCAAAGCGGATACCCTTTCCCTTGTAAGGTTCTGGAGCACGCAATTTACGAATCTGAGCACTGAATTCACCAACCTTCTGCTTGTCGATGCCAGTGATTGTAAGCTTTTCTTCCTTATCGATAGCTACTGTGATTCCTTCTGGAATTACAACTACGAAGTCAGAAGAGAAACCAAGGTTCATGTTGATTACATTACCAGAAACTTCCCAGTGGTAACCAACACCAGTCTTTACGAGAACCTTTGTGTAACCTTCGCTAACACCCTTTACCATATTGGCAATGAGTACGCGGAACAAACCGTGAGCTGCGCTAGCAGCCTTTGATTCGTTCGATGGGTTTACAACTACTTCTGTTCCCTTAACTTCAACCTTTACAAGGTCATTGATCTTCTGTGTAAGTTCACCCTTTGGTCCCTTAACTGCAACTACATTGTCACCAACTGTTACAGTTACACCTGCTGGTACAGTTACTGGAAGTTTTCCGATCTTAGATGCCATACTTACCTCCTATTACCATACCTGGCAGATCAACTCGCCGCCAACCATCTTTTCAGATGCCTTCTTGCCAGTTGTTACACCGCTAGATGTAGAAACGATCAATGTACCATAGCCGTTATAAACGCGTGGTAATTCCTTGTAACCTGAATAAACGCGGCGACCAGGAGTTGAAATCTTTTTCATTCCGTGGATTACTGCCTTGTTTGAATCATCATACTTCAAGAAGATGCGGATGATTGAGTGTTCATTTTCGTCCTGAACCTTCTTAAAGTTCTTAATGTATCCTTCTGTCTTAAGGATCTTCACAATTTCCAGTTTCATCTTAGAAGTAGGTACATCTACTTTCTCATGACCGGCCTTTGCCGCATTCTGGACTTTTGCGAGCATGTCTGCAATTGGGTCTGAAGCTGCCATTCTTTTCTCCTGTCACTACCAAGATGATTTTGTGACGCCTGGTAAGAGGCCTTCACTTGCTAATTTGCGGAAGCAGATACGACAAATCTTGAACTTGCGCAAATATCCATGTGGACGACCGCAGATCTTACAGCGATTGTACTGACGTGTGCTGTATTTAGGAGTGCGGTTTGCTTTGATAATCATTGATTTCTTAGCCATGAACTATTCCTTACTTTCTAAACGGCATGTTGAACTTTGTAAGAAGTGCACGTGCTTCGTTATCAGTACGAGCGCTTGTTACAATCGAGATGTTCATACCAGAAATCTTAACAATCTTATCAAAGTCGATTTCCGGGAAGATAATCTGTTCTGTAATACCAAGAGAGAAGTTTCCGTGTCCGTCAAAGCCAGTTGCCTTGATTCCGCGGAAATCCTTAACGCGAGGAAGTGCAACGTTGATAAGACGATCGAGGAATTCATACATGATGTTTCCACGAAGTGTTACCATAGCACCTACTTCCTGACCCTCACGAAGCTTGAAGTTTGCAATACTTTTCTTAGCTCTTGTTTTAACAGCTTTCTGGCCGGTAATCTGAGTGAGATCTGTAACTGCAGCATCAAGAAGTTTCTTATTTGTGAGAGCTTCGCCAACACCCATGCTTACAACAATCTTCTTGATTGCTGGAATCTGCATCTTAGATGTGTATCCGAGTTCTGTGAAGAGCTCTGGAGCGATTTTTTCCTTATAGACTTTCTTAAGCCGTGGTACGTAATTTTCCATTACAGTGTTTCTCCACACTTGCGGCAAACGCGAACTTTCTTGTCGCCGTCAAGTTTATAACCAATTCTAACAGGACGACCGCACTTTTTACATACGATCCCTACATTTGAGATATCAAGAGGAGCTTCTACTTCAGCGATTCCGCCAGCATCCTGCTGAGATCTTCTCTTCATTGCCTTCTTTACAATGTTGCAACCTGAAACGATTACGCGTCCCTTGCCATTCTTTTCGAATACACGAACGACTGTTCCACGCTTGCCCTTGTCCTTTCCAGCAAGAATTTCTACATTGTCATCCCTACGGATAGAGTATTTGCGTTCCATTAGACAACTCCTTAGAGTACTTCCGGAGCGAGTGATACGATCTTCATGTAGTCCATATCACGGAGCTCACGAGCTACTGGTCCAAAAATACGCTTTCCCTTAGGGTTCTTATCAGCATCAACGATAACGCAAGCGTTGTCATCGAAGCGGATGTAAGTTCCATCAGGACGGCGGTATTCCTTTGCTACGCGAACGATTACTGCCTTCTGTACTGAACCTTCCTTAATTGTAGATGTTGGAATTGCTTCCTTAACAGCTACCACTACTACATCACCGATTCCGGCATAGCGGCGGTGTGAACCACCGAGTACCTTGATACACTGAACTAATTTAGCTCCGGAGTTATCGGCTACAACCATTTTTGACTGCATCTGAAGCATAATCTTCTACTCCTCGCTTATTTAGCTCTCTCGATGATAGCATCGAGACGCCAGCACTTGTCTTTGCTGATCGGGCTGCATTCTACGATACGAACTGTGTCACCTGTGTGTGCTTCGTTCTTTTCATCGTGGGCCTTGCACTTCTTTGTACGTGTAACGTATTTCTTATAAAGGCGGTCCATCTTCTTTGTATCGATAGAAACAACGATAGTTTTGTCCATCTTGTCGCTAGTGACGATACCTACGAATGAACGCTTTGCACCTTTTGACTGTACATTCTGTTCTTCCACGGGTCAGCTCCTAGTTTTTTGCAGAAATTGCTTCACGAGCAGCTGCCCTGAACTCTTCAAGGTCCTGCATGTGAATCAATGTATTCAAGCGAGCGATGTCCTTGCGGATAGCGCGCTTCTGCATTGGGTTTTCTACATGGCCAAGTACGCTCTGAAAGCGAAGGTCCATGTACTGTTTCTTAAGTTCATTGCGCTTTGCAACCATTTCGTCATAAGAAAGGTTCTTAAGGTCATTTTTCTTGTCTTTAGCCATTTTCTTACTCCTACTCTACTGTTGGGCGGAATGCCACTTTTGTCTTGATTGGAAGTTTGCTAGCTGCAAGATTCATTGCCTTTTCAGCAAGTTTTCTGTCAACTCCACCAACTTCAAACAAGATCATACCTGGTTTGATTACTGCAGCCCAGAATTCTGGAGAACCCTTACCCTTACCCATACGAGTATCAGCAGGCTTCTTAGAAATAGGCTTGTCTGGGAACACGCGTGTCCACAACTGTCCCTGACGGTTGATGCAGCGGTTGATTGCAACACGAGCAGCCTCGATGTGCTTAGCAGAGAGCCAAGCTGGGTCAAGAGCTACGAGAGCTACTTCACCAAAGTCAAGGTAGTTGTCACGTGTAGCATTGCCTGTTGGGCGACCGCGCTGTACTTTGCGGTGAGCTACTCTTTTAGGACTAAGCATTTTCTACTTTTCCTCCCTCAGATTTAGGACCACGTGGCTTACGATCACCGTTGTTGCGGCGAGGTCTCTTAACTACTTCACCAGCATCTTCATTCTGTTCGTGACCGTAGTTCATGCCATTGTAAACCCAAACTTTGATACCGATCTTACCGTAAGTTGTAAGAGCTTCGAATGTACCATAGTCGATGTCTGCACGAAGAGTGTGGAGTGGAACGCGTCCTTCCTTAATCTCTTCTGAACGAGTCATATCAGCACCACCGATACGGCCAGAGATACGGATCTTAATACCCTGTGCTCCACCCTTCATACAGTTAGAAGCTGACTGCTTGAGAGCCTTGCGGAATGAACCGCGACCCATAAGCTGACGTCCAACATTCTGTGCGATAAGAGAAGCATTAATTTCAGGACGTTTGATTTCCTTGATCTTGATTACAACTTTCTTTGTAAGCTGCTTCTGGATATCTGCACTAATCTTTTCAATTGTAGCACCCTTAACACCGATGATAACACCTGGGCGTGCAGTGTGGATTACGATTGTAACACGCTGTGGGTGGCGTACGATTTCAATTTCAGCAATGTCTGCGTTCTTGCATTCTGGAAGTTCGCCAACAATCTTGCGAATCTTCATATCTTCCAAGAAAAGGTCTGCATAATCACGAGAATTAGCATACCAACGAGACTGCCATGTCTTGTTTACACCAAGGCGTAAACCGATAGGATTAACTTTCTGACCCATTATTTTCCCGCCTTTTCGTCAACTACAACTGTGATATGACACATTCTCTTGAGGAGCTGATCTGCACGACCGCGGCCGCGGAACCAAACTCTCTTAAGTCTTGGACCTTCGTCAATGCGAATTTCCTTGATTTCGAGCATATCTTCGTCAAGCTGTTTGTTCTGGTTGAGAGCATTAGCTACTGCAGACTTCAATGTGCTGCTGATGAGCTTTGCACCCTTCTGTGGCATAACTTCAAGAGTTGCCAATGCCTTAGAGCAAGACATCTTCTTTACTACGTTAGCTACAGGACGAACCTTTGTAGGTGATGCAATAAGGAATTTTGTTGTGGCTACATAGCCTTTCTTTTCTGCCATAATTCGTCACACTCCCTTATTTCTTTGCAGCTTTGTCGCCGCCATGTCCCTTGAATGTTCTTGTTGCAGCAAACTCACCAAGCTTGTGGCCTACCAAGTTTTCTGTAACATATACAGGAATCCATGACTTTCCGTTGTGAACTGAAATAGTGTTTCCAACCATTTCAGGAATAATTGTTGAGCAGCGGGAATAAGTTTTAATCATTTTCTTATCAGCTGCTGATGCTTTGTTCATTTCTAAAACCTTCTTATAGAGAGACTTCTCAATAAAAGGTCCTTTCTTAACTGATCTTGACACGATTAACTCCTATCCTACTTCTTACGGCGGCTAATAATGAAGCGGCTTGAAGTCTTTCTCTTGTTGCGTGTCTTGTATCCACGACAAGGCTGACCCCAAGGAGTAACAGGAAGGTGTCCCTTTCCTGCGCCTTCACCACCACCAAGTGGGTGATCAACTGGGTTCATTGCCATACCACGAACTGTTGGGCGAATACCACGCCATCTGTTGCGTCCAGCTTTTCCAAGCTTTGTATTCATGCGTTCTTCGTTACCAACAACACCGATTGTTGCATAGCACTTTCCATTTACACGGCGAAGTTCACCAGATGGGAGCTTGATTGTTACGTATTCACCGTCAACACCAGCTACCTGTGCACCAGCACCTGCAGAGCGAACAAGCTGTCCACCGCGACCGAGTGTAAGTTCAACATTGTGAATGATGAAACCTACAGGAATTGCGCTGAGTGGAAGTGCATTTCCAACTGTTGGAGTTGCATTTTCACCAGACATGATCTTCTGACCAACTGTAAGCTTCTGTGGAGCAATAATGTAACGCTTTTCACCATCAGCATATGCAATCAAAGCAATGTTTGCACTGCGGTTTGGATCGTATTCGATTGTCTTTACTGTTCCAGGAATACCGTGCTTATCGCGTCTGAAGTCGATTTCACGATACTTTCTCTTGTGACCGCCACCCTGATGACGAACGGAAATGCGTCCGCCCTGTCCACGTCCAGCGCAAGCCTTGCGTCCAGATGTGAGGCTTTTCTCGGGTTTGTCGGCTGTAATTTCTTCGCGTACCAAGTCAACACGGCCGCGTGTACCTTTTGAATAAGGTTTGTATATCTTAAGAGCCATAAGGTTCCCCTTTTATCTACTCAAAGGCTTAAACGCCTTCGAATACCTTAATTGTTTCACCAGGTGCCAACTTAACGATTGCCTTCTTGAAAGAAGCAGTGCGTCCGGCTGGTCCGCGGAGACGTTTCATTTTTCCCTGTACGTTAACTGTTGTGCAGTCTACAACCTTTACATTGAAAAGCTTGCGTACAGCTTCTTTAATCTGAATCTTTGTAGCAGATGGAGCAACAATAAATGTATATTTATTCTGTTCACGAAGTGCTGTTGCCTTTTCAGAAAGAACTGGTCTAATAAGTACATCTTCGAATGTCATTATTTAGCCTCCTTTTCTTCAGCGTAGAATTCAGAAAGGTTCTTTGCAGCGCTTTCGAGCATGATGATCTTTCTAGCGTAGTAGAGATCGTGTGCGCGAAGACGGTTGAAAGACAAGAAGGAAAGTGTAGGAATGTTTCTTCCTGCGAGCTTGATCTTTGCATCGTCATCCTTAAGGAGGATAACTGTGCGTGTATCCTTAGCGAAGTTGTTAAGAATCTTTACGAGATCCTTTGTCTTTCCGCTTTCTACAGTGAAGTCTTCAACTACTGTAAGGATGTCGCTCTGTGCTCTCATGCTGAGGATTGTCTTCATTGCAAGACGCTTTTCTTTCTTAGGAATTGCATAGCTGTAATCACGTGGTTTTGGTCCAAAGATTGTACCGCCGCCAACGCAAAGTGGAGACTTCTTGTCACCACGACGAGCATTACCTGTTCCCTTCTGCTTGTAAGGCTTTGCATTTGAACCATGAACTTCTGCACGTGTCTTTGTACATGCTGTACCAACACGCTTATTTGCCAATTCGTTTGTGATGGCATAGTAGATTACATCTTCGTTGACTGGAAGGTTGAAAACTTTGTCATCAAGATTGATTGTTCTGAGTTCTTTGCCATCGATTGAATAGACTTTCTTTTCCATAATACTATTCCCCCGACCTACTTTCTCTTAACTGCTGTCTTAACGATGAGTGTACAGTTCTTAACACCTGGAACTGCTCCACGAACCATCAAAACATTCAGCTCAGGGTCAACTTTAATAACCTTGAGATTCTGTACTGTTACGCGATCAGAACCCATACGACCAGGCATTTTAATGTTCTTAAATGTGTGTCCTGGTGTTGTACAAGCACCTGTACCGCCGGCTTCTCTGTGGAACTTTGAACCGTGAGTTGCGCGTCCACCATGGAAACCCCATCTCTTCATTACACCCTGGAAACCTTTACCCTTAGAGGTAGCAGTTACGTCGATGAAACGAACCTTGTCAAACAATTCAACACCAAGCTGATCGCCAACATTAACTTCCACTTCATAATCGCGGAATTCCTTCAACTGGCGCTTTGGTGTAATGTTTTCTGGAAACTGCTTTGCATATGGCTTTGTTACATGCTTAGCTTTCATTTCGCCAAGACCAAGAACAACAGCGTCATAACCGCACTTTTCCTTTGTCTTTGTAGCAACGACTGTGTTAGGTTCAACATGGATCACGGTTACTGGAATCAGATTGCCGTTTTCGTCAAAAACCTGTGTCATTCCTACTTTTTTTGCTATCAGACCTTTCATCTGAATCTCCTATTTGGAAGTACAAACCTTTTGCCTGTATTCCCATCGGCCGCCATCCCCGATCCAGGGGACCGTTACCGTTTTTTTTAAGCCGCTCTACGAACCGCTATTAAAACTGTTTAATTTCTACGTCAACACCTGCAGGAAGTTCAAGCTTCATCAAAGAATCCATTACTTCTGAACTTGGTTCGATGATGTCAATGAGACGCTTGTGTGTTCTCATTTCGAACTGTTCGCGTGACTTCTTGTTTACGAAAACTGAACGAAGCACTGTAATCTTGTTGATTCTTGTTGGGAGCGGAATTGGTCCTGAAACCTCTGCTCCAGCTGCCTTAACCTGCTGTACGATGTCCTTTGCACTCTGATCGATGAGTGATACATCGAATGCGCGAAGGTGTACACGAATCTTGCCGTTTGCCATGACTTACTCCACTTGAATGAAGAGGCCCTTGCGAACCCCTTCATTCGTTCATTAAAAACTATTCGATGATCTTTGTAACCTGGCCAGAAGCGATTGTGCGTCCGCCTTCACGGATAGCGAGCTTGAGACCTTCGTCCATAGCGATTGGGTGGATAAGTTCACCGTTGATTGTAACGTTGTCACCTGGCTTAACCATGTCTACACCAGCTGCGAGATTTACTGTACCAGTAATATCTGTTGTTCTGAAGTAGAACTGTGGGCGATAACCTGTGAAGAATGGGCTGTGGCGTCCACCTTCCTTTTCTGTAAGAACGTAAATCTGAGCTTCGAACTTTGTGTGTGGATTGATTGACTTTGGTGCAGCAAGAACCTGACCGCGGATAACATCCTTCTTTTCAACACCACGAACGAGGATACCAGCGTTGTCACCAGCCCAACCTTCGTTAAGTGTCTTGTTGAACATTTCGATACCAGTAACTGTTGTATCCTGTGTTGGGCGGATACCAACGATCTGTACTGCATCACCCATGTGTACTACACCACGTTCGATACGTCCAGTAACAACTGTACCACGACCTGTGATTGTGAAGATGTCTTCGATTGGCATCAAGAATGGCTTCTGATCGTCGCGAACTGGATCATCGAACCATGTATCCATAGCTGTAAGAAGTTCTTCGATACACTTTGTGTTTTCTGGATTTGCTTCGTTAAGAGCCTTGAATGCAGAACCCTTAATGATTGGTGTGTCAGCTGAGAAGCCATAAGACTGGATTGTGTCCTTAACATCTTCTTCAACCATCATGAGCATTTCTTCATCGCCGTCAAGAGCATCAACCTTGTTAAGGAATACGATGATCTTTGGTACACCTACCTGGCGAGCAAGAAGAAGGTGTTCCTTTGTCTGAGCCATAACACCGTCTGTTGCAGCGATAACGAGGATAGAACCGTCCATCTGAGCAGCACCAGTGATCATGTTCTTGATGTAGTCAGCATGTCCTGGGCAGTCGATGTGAGCATAGTGTCTCTTGTCTGACTGATACTCAAGGTGACGAGAGTTGATTGTGATACCACGAGCCTTCTCTTCTGGAGCATTGTCGATTTCATCGTACTTAAGTACCTTGTCACCATACTTGTTACCACAATATGTTGTGATAGCAGCAGACAATGTTGTCTTACCATGGTCAACGTGACCGATAGTACCAACGTTCATGTGAGGTTTTGTTCTGTTGAACTCTTCCTT
>JAUNCR010000135.1 GCA_030526505.1 Spirochaetales bacterium | reverse complement strand
AGCCATCTTAACAGCTGCTGGACCTGTGCGCTTACCGTTGCGGCACTGGAGCATGAAGAGCTTTCCTTCCTGAACTGTGAATTCCATGTCCTGCATGTCGCGATAGTGCTTTTCGAGGCGGTTGCGGATCTTTGTGATTTCGTCAAAGATCTTTGGCTGCTGCTTTTCGAGTGCAGAGATATCCATTGGTGTGCGGATACCAGCAACAACGTCTTCACCCTGAGCGTTGATGAGGTATTCTGCCATGAAGTGGTTTTCACCTGTAGATGGGTCGCGAGAGAATGCAACACCAGTTCCTGATGTTTCACCCATGTTACCGAATACCATTGCCATTACAGTAACAGCTGTACCCTTAATCTTGTTTTCATCAATGTTGTTGAGCTTGCGGTAAACGATAGCGCGATCGTTCATCCATGAACCGAATACGGCACCGATAGCTCCCCACATCTGTTCCTGTGGGTCCTGTGGGAAGTCCTTACCCTTTTCTGCCTTGTACATAGCCTTGTACTTAGCTACAACTTCCTGGAGGTCTTCTGTCTTAAGTTCAACATCTTCTTTTACACCGCGAGCCTTCTTTACAGAGTCGAGGATTTCTTCGAATTTGTCGTGGTCAACACCCATAGCAACATTACCGTACATCTGGATGAAGCGGCGGTATGCGTCCCATGCGAAACGAGCGTTGTTTGTCTTTGTTGCAAGTCCGATAACTGACTTGTCGTTGAGACCGAGGTTGAGGATTGTATCCATCATACCTGGCATAGATTCAGCTGCACCTGAGCGAACTGAAACGAGGAGTGGATCCTTTTCGTCACCGAGCTTCTTGCCCATTGACTTTTCGAGCTTAGCAAGGTTCTTTGCTACTTCTGCTGCGAGAGATGCAGGATACTTCTTTCCGAGCTTGTAGTATTCCTGACATACGTCGATAGAAATTGTGAATCCTGATGGAACTGGAAGGCTCAAAGGTTTCTTTGCCATCTGAGCAAGGTTAGCACCCTTTCCACCGAGGATGAGACGCATTGACTCGTCGCCTTCTGCATCACCGTCACCAAAGTAATAAACATATTTGGTCTTAGCCATTAATGTCCTCCATATATATATGTGACTAAAAATTATACAAGTATTTTTTTTTATCGTCAACAAAACAGCATTGAAAACACTTATTATAGAAATAAAAAAAATAGCGAGGAAAAAAATCATAAAATTTCATTTGTTGGATTTCCAACATTTTGAAAAAGGACGCATTTTCATACAGTTATTTTTTTCAGCCGGGCATTAATGCCACGGAATGTCCCCTGAATTTTTTCTCCTGCGTCAGAATGACACACAGGTGTTTTTCCCCGGAAAAAAGCTCCCGAATTTACCCCCGGAATAAAGAAATTCAATGTTTTTTCAGAAAATTCTAGAACTTGGCACGATATATGCTCAATGTTAAGTGTAAGGCGCTGAACCTTACGAAGCACTTCACAAACGGGGTCCTGGAACCCCGAAACTTTTAATAACCTTAGGAGGGTTAAGATTATGAACGAACTTTCACTTTTGGATTCACTTTTTGGAAACGACGGATTTTCATTCCCAGCTGCCCGCAATGCTTACATGGCACCAAAGGTTGATGTACTGCAGAAGAAAGACAGCTATGTTCTTTCCATGGATCTTCCTGGAAAGACAGAAGACGATGTAGAAATCACACTCAAGAATGATGTGCTCACAATCGCCAATTCAGAAAATAAAGCCGAAGAAAAGGCTGATGAAAACAAGGAAAATGAAATCTGGCTCATCCGCGAAAGGACAGCACCTTCATTGAAGTTCCGCAGAACTTTCACAATGCCAAAGGACATTGACCCGTCAAAGGTTACTGCCAGCTTCAAGAACGGCGTGCTTTCAATCGAAATCGGAAGGAAGGAAGAGGCCCAGGAACAGAAAATCAAAATCGTCGCTGCATGACGATATGTCTAAAATCTCTTGACAGAAAGGAGGTTTCAAAGTATATTTTAGTTAGCTTATAAAGCTGATAAAACTCTCTCCTTTAGTTCGGGAAACCGGACGAAAGAGGCTCCGGTGAACGCTGGAGCCTCTTTTCTTTTACTTAAAATCCTTTAAATTTAACCTGCCCGGCTAGAGTGCAACGCCAAGAGAGAACCTGCTGTAAACCTTGGACTTTGTAAGGTTGTAGTAAACCCCCAGGTTCATTGCAGGAATTGCAATCTGCTTGAGGTACATCGTGACTCCACCGCCTACACCCTGATTGAATTTATATTCCAGATCAAAGTCCTCCACATCTACGAGTTGGTAAACGCCATAAAGGGAGAAGAGTCCGATCTTTGTCTTGAAGGCAGCATATTCGAATCCGGAAGAAAGCCCGACGCCTTTTCTGGTTCCAAAATTTTCAGGAAGAATGTTTACGCCAAGGTGGCTGTTTCCAACATAAGCAGAATAGGGAATGAATTTCGAATAGACCCCGTTGGCGTTGAGAATGAACCTAAGTTCATCCGTGAACAATGGCTGCTGGAAAACTATTCTCGGAGAGAATACATGCCAGATGTAGCGGTTGGTATAGATCACGCTTTCATTTCTGTACTGCAAGGATTTTGTGGACATGAATACGCCGTTCCAGTCTGAAACCTGGAATTTGATCGATGGCTCCAAATCCACATAGCGGTTGCTTCTTATCTTGCCTTTCTTCCTTGCATCAAAATCCTTGAAGCCAAAATTTGAAGACATGGAGGCAGAAAAATAATTCGTAAACTGTTCGGTCAATGCAAGGCCAATGTTTCCGGAAAACATCATGTAGTCAATGCATTCATAATCGTCGGTGTCTACATATATCTGATTCTTCTTTCCGATGGAACCATAAACATTGAGTCCTGGAGCATGTCCTCTGGGAGGTTTTCCATACATGAAGATTCCGCGGTATTCCAAAGCCGAAAAGAAACCGCCGACAACAAAGGAATGCTTGAGGCCAAAGGCATTGGTGTCTAGAACAAAGGCACCGCCCATTAAATTTCCTTTTGAAACCGAAGCTATCGGAACAGGTATGAAGGTTATCTTTTCCTTCACCCTTGCCGTAATTTCCACACCGTCTTCTGTTTCAGTCTGGATCAATTCTATCTCTGAAAAAATTTCTTCCTTCTGTAAAATCGTCTCAATATCGTGAATTGTCTTTTCGTCGGCTTCCCTATTGATAAAGTTCTTGAAATCCCTCTGAAGGATGAATTCCTTTGTTTTCTTGAGACCATCAAAATGAATTGCTGTAATTGGAGCAGCAGAGACAAGGGCAGCCGAAATGAGATTCAACCCTAAACAAAGCGCCAAAAACTTTTTTCCCATGATTTTAGAGTTTATAATATATATGAATATATATCAATTTAAGAATGGAAATATGGGATAAAGAGTCATCTCATGGCAAAAAAATGATAGAAATCCGATTTTTTGTCATTATTTGCAAAATACCGCAACATTTGCAAAAGATTTCACAAATTTTCTTTCAAAAAGTATTGACTACGATGAAAAAATACTGTATTTTACAGTCAGCAGCTAAATTAAAAGTTTTTTCATAAATAGGATCGCTTATTTCCTCCTTAGAGCGATCCTTTTTTTTGCCCAAGTAAACTTTCCATTGATTTTTTTATTCCACACTGATATATTGTGCATATTCGGGGGTGTAGCTCACCTGGCTAGAGCGCTAGCATGGCATGCTAGAGGTAACGGGTTCAAGTCCCGTCATCTCCATAGTCAATCAGAGGTTTTGCATTAAAAGTGCAAGACCTCTTTTGCTTTTAAAGGCAAACAAAAAGGCAAGGGCCTTGAACCCGTTACCGAAGTGAGCGCCGAGCAGGTGCGAGGAAAAGGCCGCATGGACGCGGCCGACAGCGAACGAAGGCGCCCGCAGGGAGGAGCCATGGAGGGCGACGACCGGAGGGACGGTTCAAGTCCCGTCATCTCCATAGTCAATCAGAGGTTTTGCATTAAAAGTGCAAGACCT
>JAUNCR010000026.1:19811-26213 GCA_030526505.1 Spirochaetales bacterium | reverse complement strand
CAAGGAGCCCTTCGATCACCATTTCTGAAGAAAATGCAAGGGTCATAGATGCCACAAAGAATGTTAAGATTAGCTTTACGGTCAGGGCGGACGGAACTGTTCCTGTCGTTGAAATTCAGATTACCCCAAGTTCTTCCATTCCTGCCCAGATTCAGTCGGAGATTAAGGCCCAGATAAAGGACTGGAAATTCTCCGAAGAACCGTCGGGCAAAAACGCCAGGGCCATGTTCAACTACAGTCTTGAACTCAGGCGCTAGCAATAAAGTCTTGAGATTTAGCGAATTTCCTACTATAATAGGGGATATGTACAAGGATATACAGGCAGTAGCATTTGACATTGACGGAACTCTCTATCCTTCATGGAAACTTTTTATCCGCATGCCGCTGCATGTTTTAAGGAACCTAAAGCTATACATTCACTTCAATAAGACCAGGCACATCATGCATAGAACTGCGCCTCTTGCGGATTTCTATGAATATCAGGCCCGCATGCTTGCAGAAGTTTCAAAAATCAAAAGTCCTCGTGCAAAAGAAATCATCAACGAAATCTGTTATGACGGTCTAAAGAAGTTCTTTAAGAAAGTAAAGCCATATCCGCATGCCTACGAATGCATTAAGGCAATGAAAGATGCAGGACTTAAAATCGGAATATTGTCGGATTTTCCTCCGGAACAGAAAGGGGATATCTGGGGAATCCGCGATCTTTGCGATGTCTGCATTGGTTCAGAAGAATCCGGCGCCTTGAAGCCTTCGATTTATCCATTCGGAATACTTGAGCGTAAGCTTGGGGTTCCGGCGGACAAAATCCTTTATGTGGGAAACAGCGTAAAGTATGATGTCCTTGGTGCAAAGGGTGCTGGCATGAAAACGGCTTACATCCTTAAGGGATTTAAGAAACTGTTCAACATAAAACTTCCTGAAGCTGACATATCATTTAAAAATTATCGTCAGTTGCAGAAAATCGTGCTAGAATAGACAGACAAGAATACAAAAAGAATAATCAAAATTGGGTGGGATTAAAAAGTGATTATCATTGGAATTGTTATCTCTGTAATTATATCTGCGGTTGTTTCCATTGTCATTCATCAGCTTGATAAGAATGAAAGCCAGATGGAAAAAGTGAAGAAGTACGCCGATAACCGCAGAAGGGAATTCGACGAATACTTCGACAGTCAGAAAGAGTCCCAGAACCTCATCATCAACGAGCTTGAAACAAAAAAAATTGAAACTGAAGCAGCCATCAGCAGGATGGAAGATCAGATCAGGGAATGCAAGGACACGACTGAAAGTTTCGAAGATCCTGTAAGGGCCGTTGAAAACATCCAGGCCAAAATCCAGTCCTATGACAATGTAATCAAGAACCTTATGGAAATGACGGCTGCAGTAGAGCAGAACCTTGCTTCCGTAAAGAACGAGGCCGTCCTCATTGATAAAGTTAATGCCCGCCTCAACAAGCAGCAGAAGGCCGCTGAAATTCTTGAAGCACAGGTCGGTGAAGTTGTAAAGCAGTTCTCTGTAAAGAATGCCGAACAGCTCAAGACAATCGGTGAAGATTTGCTCAAGGCTTTTGAAGAAAGGGCACAGGAAGTTGAAGGTACTACAGAGCGCTCAAGAAAGCAGAATGAAGCCATCATGAAGAAAATTGAGGATGACATCCGCAATGCCTATTCTGCCGCCATTGAAAATGCAAAGAAACTTGAAGATGAATCTTTCAGCAACCTTCGCCAGGAATCCCAAAGCAGGATTGACGAATGCCTCAATGAAATAAACACTCAGGCAAAGCAGATGACTGCAATGATCGATTCAAAAATCGAGGAAACACAGAAGGCCCTTAATGTTAAGTCTAAGGAACTTGCAGAGGCCTTCAAGGAATACAGTTCCGGCATTGAAAATAAATTCAAGGAAAGAACCGACAACATGCAGCAGATGCTTGATGCCCGCACAAATGTTCTTTCCGACAACTGGGAAAAGAAAATCACATCCCTTGAAGCAGACCTTAAGGAACGCTCTGAAAACTTTGATTCTGTACTTGATGCCTCTACGGATTCACTCAGGAACAAAATCGAGCTCAAGATTGCGGACATTGAAAATGATGTTGACTCAAGGACAGGAAACATCGAGGGAACCCTTTCCTCAAAAATCGATGACCTTGCTGCCCGTGTGGACGAAACTACAGAAAGCATTACGAATGACATTGCCGAAAAAATCGGAAACATCCGTTCTGACCTGGAAAACAATACTTACGAAATCAGCGAGAAGTGCAATTCTGCCATTGCCGAATTCAGAAGCAACCTTGAAAACAGCACTGCCGGCATTGAAGAAAGAATCGAAAGCCGCATAGAAGCCCTCAATGAAAAGATTGATAGGGGCCTTGAAGGAATGGATGCCCAGATTGACGAAAGGGTATCCACCCTCAACGCAAGGTTTGACGATGGCCTTTCTGCCGTTGAAGAATCCGTGGACTCACGCATTGCACAGCTTAATGAAAAGGTTGAAACCGGTATCGCTCAGATTGACAGCGGATATACAAATCGTGCAGACAGCCTTGAAAGAACCCTTTCTGCCAAGTTTGATGCAATGAAGGCAGACTTTACCGTTAAGACAGATAACTTCGACAAGGTATTCTCTGAACGCTCAGCTGCCTTTGAAGAAAAAACTGCAGCCTTTGAAAGTGCAGTTCGCGAAAGAACGGAAAAAATCAATACTGTCATCGATTCAAACACAAGCGACTTCGAAGAAAAACTTGCTGCCCGTGTTGAAGAACTTGATGCAGCCCTCTCTCAGAAAACCGAAGCCCTTGATGTCCTTTTCCATGACAAGACAAAGGACCTTGAAAGTGAATTCGTTTCAAAGACCGACAGCCTTACAAAAGAACTTGAAGACAAGTACGGGGAAATGGTCGGTTCCATCGATGGCCGCCTGAAGGAAATCTCAAAGACTTATGAAGACAGAATCCAGGAGATGAACCAGAAGTTTAACGACACTTCTACTTCTGTCATTCATATGTTCGATGACAGGAACCGTGAGCTTGAAGCCGCTTATGACCTGAAGGCAAAGAACCTTAAGGATGCGCTTGAAGCAAGCACGGACGGTGCGGAATCTGAGATGAAGGAAAAGTCTCAGAAACTTATTAACCTCTTCAATGAAAAGTCTGCCAACCTGGATGCAAAACTCAAGCAGAAAATTGCTTCCGTTGACCAGGACATCGACAAGAACTTCGACGAACTTGCCGACAAGCTCAAGCAGAGGACAACCAATGCAAATGCCAGTCTTGAAAATTCAATTAATAAGATTGAAACGGAAATCAAGCAGAGGACCACAACCCTCAACACAACTTTGACAGACAAGTCCGATGCCGTTGATACAATGATCCGCAAGAAGCTGGAAGAACTCAATAACCGTGCCCTTTCAATTTCTACTGAAATCAAGAACAGGACAGACAGCCTTGAAGACGATGTAAGGAAGAAACTCAATTCCCTTACTGAAGATGTTAGGGAACAGACTGCACTGGCCGTTGAAAAATACCGCGAGACAACTTCTTCCTATACTCAGGACATTGAAGATCGCACGGATGTACTCAGAAAGGAACTTGCAGAAAGGACTGAAAACCTTGAAAGGCAGCTACGCGAACGCACCGGTGAAATTGAAAGCAAGCTTGCCGAACTTGTCAACAATGTTGAAAACCAGACTCACGGTGCAATGGAACAGTACAAGATTACTACTTCCGAATACACTTCAAGAATTGAGGACCAGACCAATAGCCTTAAGGAAGCACTTGAAAACAAGAGCCGTGTCCTTGAAGAACTTATCGACGCCAATGCAACAGCCCTTGCCGAAAAGGCAAGTGCAATTGAATCTGAAATCAACGAAAGGGCAGAAGAGGTTAAGTCTGATGCAATCAGGATTGTTGATGAAATCAAGGCAAGCCTTTCTGATCAGACTGCAACTGCAAGGCAGGATGCTGAAAATGAAATCGACAGCGTAAGGAACCAGTTCTCCGAAGCTGCCGACAAGCTTGTTTCTGAAATGCGCGACACAATTTCCGATGTTCAGAACAGGGTTTCAGATGCAGTTCAGAGTGCAAGGACTGCCGTTGATTCCGTTAACATGGATGCAAAGGCAAATGCGGAAAAACTTGCAGCCCTCCAGGAATCCGTTGACAAGCAGTCTGATACCCTTAGGGAACGCTATGACGGCATGTTCAATTCCATCCTTGAAAAGGCTGAGCAGGAAGAAAATGCCGCCTACGAAAAGTTCAGTGCAGTCAGTACTGCTAACCTGGACAAGTACAAGAGGGATGTTCAGGACCGCGTAGACCAGATGCACAACGATGTAAAGTCTACCCTCGGTGAACTTGACGAGCAGACAAGAAATTACAACGAGAATATTTCAACTGCAATAAATGAAATCCAGACAAAGTTCCAGTCAATTCAGGAACAGTCGGGAAGCATCACTGAAAGAATTGAGGCGGAAACTCTAAGCCATAGGGAAAAGCTTGACGGCTTCTCTGCAGAACTTACATCCCGCCTTGCAGAAATGGATGCAAAACTCATCGGTACTTCCCGCGACATTGCGGCCGAATGTGATGCAAAGCAGACAAAGTATCTTGCAGAACTTGACAATACTCTTGGCGAATACAAGAAGGAAATGGAGTACCGCTTCAAGAAACTCAATTCTGCCGGCGCTGATGTAGACAAGCTGGAATCTGCCCTTAGAAAGCTTATGGAACAGAGCCAGAAGAAAGTTGTTGGTGATTTTGAAAAATTCACTCAGTCTCAGGAAAGGCTCCAGTCTGAATTTGAAACTGAACTCAGTTCTAAATTTGCAAAAGTCAAGGCAGAACTTGAAACCGTCCAGACCTCACTTGATGAAATCAAGAAGGATTCCGCTGCAAGACTCAGCAACAAGGTCAAGGTCTTTGAAGAATCCTTCCTTGCTGACATTGCAAAGCGTGAAGACGATGTAACTTCAAAACTTGCTTCATGGAAAAATACTTTTGATGCACAGTTCCAGAACTTCACTGCTGAATATGAAGAAAAAAGAACTGGTCTTGAAAGGCAGTATGAAGAGGAACTTACAAAGCGTATCCTTGAACTTCAGAAGAAGACTCAGGATCAGGAAAAGAAATTCCAGACAGCCCTTCTTTCAGGACAGTCTACCATTCAGGAACAGATCAATACTGTCAACCAGAAGATTCATGAATTCATGGAACAGTACCGTGGGGAATTCAAGAAAGCCATCGAAGGTGTTGACGGTGAGCTTAAGGCTGAATCTGCAGATTACAGAAAGCGCATGAATGAAAGCCTTGAAAAGACTGAGCGCGAACTTGAACTGAAAATTTCTGAATTTAAGGAAATCCTTTCTTCTAAGCAGCAGACTCAGTCCGCAACAATCGATGCTGCCGTTCAGGAATTCTCTGAATGGAAGAACCGCCTTAAGGGGCAGTATGACGATTATTACCAGCAGATTGACGAACAGTTGAAGACTCTCGCCGATACAAATGAGCAGAAAATCGAAGAGCTTCAGAGGGATTTCTCTGTTGCAGCCAAGAGGGCAGGTGACATACTCAATACCTTTGACAGTGACAGCAGAAAACATCTGGATGACTTTGAAACCATGTACAACACTTTCTTCAATCAGGTGAAGGGTTATACAGAAGAACAGACAAAGAATGCCGAACTCAAGATAAAGGATCTTAGGAAGAATTTCACAGAAAAGGCAGAGGAATACAAGCAGGCATACCAGGGAGCAACTGACAGGCTCAATGATGAAACAAATAACCTTCAGATGAAGGTTGACGACATCAAGAAGAGCATTGCACAGTTCGTGTCTGAAACATCTGCCTTCGACAAGGCGGACATCCTTAAGAGACAGCTTGATGAATCCATCGGTGAACTTGAAAAGAAGATTTCTTCTGTCAGGGGATATGATTCAAAGCTCAATGAACTTGGAACTCAGATCAGGCAGCTTGAACACCTTAGCGATGATGTCAACCAGAAACTTAATGCCTACAGTGCAGACAAGTCTCGCCTTGACAGCGTGGAATACAAGGTTGATACACTCCTTAACCTTTCAAGCGGTATGGATGAAAAGATCCTTGAAATCCAGAAGATCAACGACGATTTCATCAACATTCAGGCCGATGTTCGCAAGTATACAGAAGCCATGGCTGAAATGGAAAACAAGTTTGACCGCATTGAAAAGAAGAGCGATACAGTTGACCGTGTTGCAGAAGCAGTTGATCATTCCTTCGAAAATATTTCTGCCCTTGAAGACCGCTTGAACAACTACTCCAGTGAATTTGCCGACATGCCTGAAAAGATGGACAAACTTAAGAAGGATATGGATGATATCCTCAAGAACGGTGAAATCATCGGCGAGGCTGTGGATAAGGTAAATTCT
>JAUNCR010000026.1:0-19801 GCA_030526505.1 Spirochaetales bacterium | reverse complement strand
AGGACATCATGAGGGAAGTTGATTCCCGCATTGATCAGATCAATGATTCGAAGGACGGTATCATTGCTACAGAACAGAGGCTCCAGAAGCTTTATACGGACGGGGAAAAGCAGCTTGAACTTCTTCATGCAGTTGCATCTAAGGGTGCTTCAGTCAAGAAGAGTAAGGCCGGCAGCAATTTCATTTCTCCGCAGGTCAGAAGCAATGTCATTTCACTTAAGGCACAGGGCTGGACGAATGCAGAGATTGCAAAGAGCCTGAACCTTGAAGAAAATGCCGTTCAGCTTATCCTTGAAGTTGGAACCGACGAATAAATAGCTTTTTAAAATGCTGACGAACCTTGGATTGCACTAGGCATTCCAAGGTTTTTTTTATTGGTTATGTTTGGAAATAGTGTTGCTGCACTGTAAACGGTGGTTGAGCCTGTCTAAACTACCGCTGGATTGCCGCTACACTTTGGTCTTCGCGATGAGGGTGGGCCTTAGTGCTTTTCAAGGAGGCAGACGCAGTAGGCTTTGATTGCGTTTCCTGCACCGACTGAATCCTGCTTTTCGTTAGTCTTTGCCTTTACGAAAACCTGGTCTTTTGAAACATCAAGCGTTTTTGCAATGGACTCGATTACCTTTTCGCGCCAAGGGAGGAATTTGGGTTTTTCCGTTTCTACAACGCAGTCAAGGTTGTTTAAATCCCAGCCTGCACCACGGATGTCGGACCATATTTTTTTCAGAAGGTCTTTTGAATCTGCATCCTTCCATTTTGGATCTTCGGGAGGAAAGTATGAACCGATGTCGCCAAGTCCTGCTGCACCAAGTAGGGCATCGCTGATTGCGTGGAGCAAAACATCTCCGTCTGAATGTCCGTATTCGCCTTTTTCAGCAGGAATCTCAATTCCGCCAAGGAAAAATTTTCTTCCTTCCACAAGACGGTGAAGGTCAGTTCCTATTCCTATTTTTGTCATGATCTGTTTTCCCGGTATGTCCTGGACAAATGTGATTTTCTTGTTGTCCTTGCTTCCTTCCGTTACAAAAACTTTTTTACCGCCTGTAACTTCGGGATAACTGTCCCATATTTCAGTGTCGTCCGTATATTCAAAGTCGATTTCCGATGCTTTCTTGTGGCATTCCAAAAGTTCCTTAAGTGAAAAGGCCTGTGGAGTCTGAATTGCGCAAAGTTCTTTTCTTACAAGGTGCCTTTTGATGGTTCCGTCGGCTGAAATTTCTTTCTGCGTGTCTACGGGAGGAATGGCTGGAGCCGCAGCACCGTGTTCGTCGGCTGCCTTAATTACACTTTGAATGATTTCCTTTGATACAAAAGGACGGGCTGCATCGTGGATAAGGACAATGGAATCTTTTTCTGGAATTGCCTTAATTGCCCTGTAAACGGATGACTGCCTTGTGCTGCCGCCTTCTATGAAAAGCAGGTTTTTGCCCTGGACAAGTTTTTTTATTTCAGGGTCTGCAAAAAAAGCTTTTTCTGCTTCTTCCTGACCGTTTTGAGGAATTGCGATTATTACTGTGGAAAAATCTGCTGTTTCTAAAAAAATGCGGGCGGCACAAGAAAGAACTGTACCGCCTGCCATTTCAAGATATTCTTTTTTTTTGCCAAGGCCCATCCTTGTGGAAGAGCCTGCAGCAGCAAGAACAAGTGAAAGTGATTTCAAGGATTAATCCTCGTCGTCATCGTCATTGTCTTTTGAAGAGGTTGATGTGTCTTCTTCAAACTCATCTTCGTCTTCATCTTCGTCGTTATAGACAGGCTTCTTTTCAATCTTGAGGCCGAGAGGTTCAAGCTTTGCATGGAGCATTGTTTCAACTTCAGTTGCTGAAATGCCGTATGCTTCTGCTATTTCGTTTTCAAGAAGTGTCTTTGCGTTTTCATAGAGCTTGCGTTCAAGGATTGGAAGTTCCTTTACCTTTGAACGGTGGTAAAGACAGCGCACGATTGCTGCAATGTCACCGATTGTACCTTTCTTAAGAAGGTCAAGGTTCTGCTGGTAACGAAGCTTCCAGTCAGATGTAGGTGGCTCGTAATCTTCGCTTATGGAATCTAAAGCCTTTTTGGCTTCTGCTTTTGAAACAATTGCACGGATTCCAAGGAGCTTTGCATTGTCTACAGGAACAGTTACTGTCATGTCAGAAACTTCGATGTAGATTTTGTAGTGGTATACCATTTCGCCTTTGAATTCTCTCTTGAATACATCGACTACTTTACCAACTCCCTGGCTTGGGTAAACGATTGTCTGGTTTACTAAAAATTCTGTCTTTGGTTTTGCCATAGTTCTATCAGTATATCACATTTTTTGCGAAATGACAAATCAGTTGGCATTTGCGTGTTTTCTTGCACCTTCTTCCGCTGCTTCCATGATTACATTCCTGATGTCCTGGTCAAACCACTGGCAGGTTTCCCTGTTGAAGAAACCGAAGGATTCTGCAGGATTTTCATGGTTGTTTTCAGTTCCGTTGTCCCAAAGAATGGAAATGATTCCCCTTGATGCCGATTCCTTAAGGTAGTATTCAAACCAGGCAAGACGGTCTGCCTTGTTTCCCTTGTTTGTTGCACCGTATTCACCGATGATTACCGGATATCCCTTGTCTATGAAGTTTGTCTTCAGGCTGTTGAAGTGGTTGTCCAGTTCTTCCTTTGTCTGTGTGGAGAAGTTGTTGTAGCTTCCGTCTCCGCAGTTCATTGCAAAGTTGTAAGGGGTGTACATGTGTACGGAAAGGGCGATTTTTCCTTTTCCTGCCGGGTCATTCGGGAATTTGAAGCTGCTGTCCCATGCTGCGTAAGGGGATGCGACATAGGCCGGAACCATAACCATGCGGTCTGCATTGATTCCTCCTGCACTGCGGATCGTATCCAAAGCTTTCTGGTTAAGCTCGTTGATTACTCTTGCGGCTTCCTGGCATTTTTCGCATTTTGGATCCAGGTTCCACTCGTGTTCGTGTCCCCTAAGTCGAGGTTCGTTCAAGGTTTCAAAGATTACCTTTTCGTATTTCTTTTCGTTGAAGGCGGCCGACAGCTGAGTCCAAACTGCCTCCACATATTTGAGGGACATGGTCTTTCCCTTTTCCGTAGGGTAGAAGCCCTGGAATGCATATACCATGTTGTCGTTGATATAGTTGTCGTGGTGTATGTTGAGGATTACATGCATGCCTTCGTCGATGCACCAGTCAACGATGGTCTTTACGCGATCCATCCACTGACCGTTGATTTCATAGTTTGCATTTATGTGAGGGGTCCAGCTTACAGGAAGGCGGATTGTCTTGATTCCGCTGTTTGCAAGCCCCTTTATCATTTCTCTTGTTGTTGCAGGTTGTCCCCAGCTTGTTTCTGTGTTTGAAGGCTCGTTTTCAAAGGAATCCGCGTTGTGTGCATCAAGAGTATTGCCAAGGTTCCATCCTGTTCCAAGATTCATAAATTGTCTCCTAAGTGTTTTTCAATTAATTGCTATGAATATATAGCAATGATAATTCAGATAATACAATAAAAATGCTATGCGTGTAAAATTATCAAGAAAAAGGGAAAAAAAAGACACCGCTTTAATCCGCGGTGCCTGTGTCATTGCAAGTGAATCTGAAGATCAGTTGAGCTGGTCCAGTGTGCTGTCAATCCACTGTCGGCTGAGTTCAGGGTAGGTTTCTTCCAGGGCAAGGAATCTTGTCAGTGCCGAAGGAAGGTTTCCTGTATAATAGTAGGATTCACCAAGGTAGAAACTTGCCCTGTCTGCAACGGCCTTTGTCCTGTTCTGGGCAAGGAATTTCCTGAGCTGGGTGATTGATTCAGAGTACTGCTTCTTGATGAAGTGGGTCTTGAGGATGTCAAAGAGCAGGTATTCGTCTCCGCCGGCCGGGCTTACCAAATCTTCTTCGAAAATATGGATTGGAAGAGGTTCCGGCTTCTGCCTTGAGTTTTTCCTTATGAGGGTCTTTGCCTTGTTTTTGGCTTCAGCCGAAATCTTTGGCTCGTGTGCTGGAAGTTCGTCAAGGACATCAATGTATGGAAGTGGAGTTTCCCTTAATTCGCCGTTTTCATAGGTTTTTCTAGGCTGCTCTGCATTTTTGATTGCGGATTTCACTTTCTTCTGTCTGCTTGCCCTTGCACCCTTTACGGTTGCATTTACTCCGGGAAGGACGGTTTTAAGTATTGGATCGTCGGGACTGTATTCCTTTTTTGTGTCGGTTTCTTCGTCAAAATAAAGTTCGCTGTCCGGAGAGCTTGCTGAACCTATGGCTGAAACTACGGCGTAAAAATATTCCTGCGAAGTTCTGAGTGAGTCTGTGTAGGAAGTTTCATTAGGCCTCAGTATTGCTATGGGTTCCAGTTTTTCTGTCTGGGAAAAGCCTGTGAAGGGTTTTGTGGCCCTGTACACAAGAAGTGCTGAAACTGTATTCAGGTCTGCAGGTGATGACCAGGTTACGGTAACTGATTTTGCAGAAGAAGATTCTGCCTTGATTCCGGTAACTACTGATTTTGTTGACTGGGCAAAGGCTGCCGATGCAGAAAGAATGATTGACAATGCAAGAATTTTTACGCAGATTCTGTTTTTCATACCATATATTTTCTACTAAATTGAGCCTATTTGCAAGTCTGTTTGACAATAGATGTGCTTTCAATTATTCTGTTAGATATGTTTGTTTCTGTAATGATAGAACCAGGTAGCCTGGACAGCGGAAAATTACTCGTGGATATTCTTACCCGTTATGGATTTACAAAGATTCAGCGTTCTTGCTGGGAAAATTTGAAGGTGCGCGAGGATGAACTTTCAAACCTTAAGAAGGATTTGGATCGCGTAACCGACTACTACGACAGAATCAGGCTTTATCAGTTCCCTGTAAACGGACTTTTTGTCATTACGGAGATGAAGCAGAAGAAATGGCGCAAATGCCAGTTTTCAGGAACTCCTGCTCCCCAGAAAAAATAACCGTCTTTTCACAAGGTAAAAAATAATATTTAAGGAATGCATATATGATAGAAGATTTTCAGGAACCCATTTCCCAGTTAAAGGAAAACATCCTTTCTGTATGGGGTCGTCTTGATGTAGATGATATAAACAAGAAGATTGCAGAAAAAGAAGCCCTCTCAAATGCACCGGGCTTTTGGGACGACAATGTAAAGGCAACAAAGGTCATGAACGACATTAAACTGCTCAAGGGAAGAATCGAGCCATGGCAGAAACTTGTTGCAGACATTGACGACATTGAAACCATGTATCAGATGGCCCTTGAGGAAAATGACCAGGCTTTGGAAAGCGAACTCAAGGACATGTACGAAGCTGCAAACAAGGATTACGAACATTACAGCATCCTTAACCTTTTGAGCGACGAAGTTGACAAGAACGACTGCTTCCTTTCCGTTCATGCAGGTGCGGGTGGAACTGAAGCCTGTGACTGGACTTTCATGCTTTCAAGAATGTACCAGAGATGGGCGGAAAGACACGGCTACAAGATTGAAGTTGTTTCCCAGGAAGAAGCGGAAGGCGGACTCAAGTCAATCAACATGAGGATTTCCGGCGATTATGTTTACGGCTATACAAAGGGCGAAGCAGGCGTTCACCGTCTTGTCCGCATTTCTCCTTTTGATGCCAATGCCCGCCGCCATACATCTTTTGCATCAGTTTATGTATTCCCTGTTCTTGACGACAGCATCGAAGTAAACATCGAGCAGAAGGACCTTCGCGTTGACACCTATCGTTCCGGCGGTAAGGGTGGTCAGCATGTCAACAAGACTGAATCTGCAGTTCGCTTTACTCATATTCCTACAGGTATTGTCGTTGCCTGTGACAGCGAAAGGTCTCAGCTTATGAACCGAGCCACTGCCATGAGCATTCTCCGTTCAAGACTTTACGAATACTATAAGGAACAGAAGGAAAAGGAAAATTCAAAATTTGCCGGTGAAAAGAAAGACATTTCCTTTGGAAGCCAGATCCGTTCCTATGTTTTCCAGCCATACACAATGGTAAACGATCACCGCACAAAGCTTAAGATCGGAAACATTCACGATGTTATGGATGGAAACATCGATCCGTTCCTTGATGAATTCCTTTCGGCAAAATGGAAGGGACTTTCCGTTACTCCTGATGACGATGACATGGATGACATCGACTAAACAGAAGGTTTTCCTCTGCCTGTTTTCAATTGCCTTTATTTTCTCAAATCTCTTTGCTGAAGACTGGGTTCTGTCGGCAAAGAGGTTTGAATTTTCACAGAATAAAAAACGCGATGTTTCGGAAGATGAGCTTTCAACGCTGCTTCCCCAGCTTGTCCTTGAACAGATTTCAGAAGGACTCATAAGAAATACTTCAAGCAAGGAAATGATGGACAGGACTCTGGAGTCATATCTTGTGGAACGGCAGTCCCTTTTCCTTCAGCTTTCCAAGGACTATAAGAACAGGGATTCCCTTGTCCTTACCACCGACAGCAAGAAAAAACTTGATAAAGCCATCAGGAAGCAGCAGGAAAAAATCAGGGAAACAGAACTTAAAATAGAAGAAAACCTGAATAAGACTGAACAGATCAGGGCAGAGTATAAAAAACTTGTTGAAAGCCAGGGGGACCATCAGGAAGCGGAGACTGACTTCAATCTTTTTTTTAATCCCCTTACAAATCTCTTCGTAAAGAAAACGGAAAGCCTTCTTCCTGATACAAGGGAAGAAAAGATTGTCCTTTACAAAGGCGATCCTTCGGTGCTTTATGAGCCTGGAGATTCCTACAGGAGAAATGGTCTTGAAAGCCGCGTCTTTGAAAAAGCCATAGTCAATGAAAAAATCAACGGCTTGATTGACGGTTCCCTTACTGTATACGGCGATTATTTTTCCGTAACCTGTTCCCTCTACCTTTATCCGGGCAGGGAAAAACTTGGAACCATTACGGAAGTTGGAAAAATCAGGAACTGCGGAACTGTTGCGGCAAACCTGTCTTCCTATTTCTGTCCCCTTATTACGAATCATCTTCCCGTTGAAGTTTACTTTGAAGTCAGTCCTGAAGAAATTGCAGGCAGCGCCCATGTAACAGTTGATGGAATCTATTATGAAAAGGTTCCCGAAAAACTGATTCTGGATGCGGGAAAACATACGGTTAAGGTTGAATGCAAGGATCATTATTCCAGAATGATTTCCTATGAATTCATTGGCGCGGAAAAATTCCTTGTACAGGCGGACATGATAAAGGAAACAAAGGCGGAACTTTCCGTTGCCATGACAAAACCTGTTGAGGGTAAAATCTACGCCGACGGAAAATTTGCCGGTGAAGTTCTTTCCGATAAATACTTTGGAAAATTTACCGCTGGCGGTGAACCTGTCATAGGCCATTTTACAGCCAGGGAAAAAGACAGGAGCGGGAAAAAAGCAAGTTTCTTCTATTATGTTCCTGAAAATCTGCAGGTGAATGACAGCATGCTTGCCGTAAACGGAAAGGCAATTGATCACGAAGCCTACATTGAAAAAAGGCGAATCTGGACTTACAGGGCCTATACGCTTCTTGTTCTTTCCATGCCTTTCACCCTTTACTATACCGGGCAGTATACCTCGGCTGTCTATGCCTACAACAACAAGTCCATGAATGACCTTGATGAAGTTTACAGGCTGCAGAATGCAAAGAATGCCTGTCTTGGAGTAACGGCGGTATGCACGGGGTTTTTCATAATTGAACTTATACGGTATCTTAAGGCTGCAAATTCTGTTCTTCCTGTAAATGCCCATAAGGCGTCTGCAAGGGAGCTCAGGAAGGCGGAGGAATGGGCTTCCAGAATGACACCTCCTGCTGCCAATGCCGTTAGCGAAGAAAATATGACGGAAGCCTCTGACAGTGAGACAAAAGAAACCGAAATAGATAATAATATTCCTGGAGATAAAGAATGAAAGTTTCATTTGCTGAAAAATTGAAAAGCCTCTTTGGTGCAAAAAAAGCTGAATCGGAAGAATTTTTTGAAGATCTGACTGATGCCCTCATTGAAGGCGACATCGGTGCAAAGAATGCCGTTCAGATTGTTGATGAACTTGAAGCAAAGTGCCGTGAAGAAAAAATTACAGACCAGGATAAGATTTCCGCCATGCTGAAAGAGATTATCCTTTCCAATGTTAAGGAAGCTTCCTTTGTGCCTGAAGAAGGCAAGGTGAATGTCTGGATGATACTTGGTGTAAACGGGGTTGGAAAAACGACTTCCGTTGCAAAGATGGCAAAGCGTTTCAAGGATAAGGGAACAAATGTTGTCATGGCCGCTTCCGATACTTTCCGTGCTGCTGCCGTAGACCAGATTTCCATGCATGGTGACAGACTTGGAATCCGCGTAGTAAAGCACCAGATGGGCAGTGATCCTTCTGCAGTTGTCTTTGATGCTGCCGATGCCTGCCGTTCTTCCGGCGGTGGAGTTGTTCTTGCCGATACTGCGGGTAGACTCCACAACAAGGAAAACCTTGTAAACGAACTTAAGAAAATCGATCGTGTCTGCAGTTCCAAGGCCGATGAAGGCTGCTATAAAAAAATCCTTGTCATCGATGCGACTACAGGACAGAATGCGGTTCGTCAGGCCGAAGTTTTCAATGAGGCTGTGGGCGTTGATGCCGTTATCCTTACAAAATATGATTCGACAGCAAAGGGCGGCGGTGTAGTCACAATTTGCCGCGAACGTGGAATCCCAGCACTTTTTGTATGCACGGGAGAACATTACGAAAACATTTCTGATTTCAATGCAGAAAAGTATGTTGATGAATTTTTAGGCAGATAAATAATGGATGTAGTTTCTGCTGCAATGTGTCTTTATCTTCTCTTTCCAATCCTCAACGAGAGGCAGCAGAGGTATTCTGAATGGATCAACAGGAACCTTTCCTCAAGTCCTTCCGAAGTTGAAAAAAGGCTTGAACTTGTAAAATTTCTTGAGCTTAAGGAAAACGACTATACGGTGCCGGAAGAAATTCCCCTTGGCGAAGATTATTCTGAAGGAAAGCTTTCTGAAGGCGACGGTTCTGATGACGGCGAAACTGTAAGGAATATTGTTGAAGTTTATCTGAAGGATACCCGCAACCATCTTAAGCAGTTTGAGTACGGGGAAGAAAGATTCTGCGTTGGGGACAGGGAAGGCTTAAGGTCTTCTGTTGTCTCTGTCAACGGAGATACGGTTACAAGGACAAGGTATGATTCTTCCTACAGGATGATTGAAAGCATTGTCTGGAAAAACGGTTCGTCTGTTGCTGATTCCCTGATGCTAAACAAGAAAAACTGGTTCTATAGGGAAAATGCGGTTTACATGACTGAGGACGATTTTGAGGCCAAGACCTTTGCGGATACTGTTTTCAACGAAAGGAAACTTCCCGTAAAATATTCCCTCTATGCAATAGTTGAAAATGCTGAAACTCCTGATGCGGAAAAGAAACAGAAAAAGAATCTTTCCAGGGTGGATTATTTTGAATACGACGACCAGGACCAGATTACCCTTGAAAGGGAAGAAGTCTATGAACAGCGCATGAACGAATTTTCCGGGAGACAGAAGGATGTAATTGTTTACACCTGGGAAAAAAAGTATTCTTATAGGGAAGATCTGGAAACGCCTGATTTCAAATTCTATGAAGACGGCAAGCTCAGGCGGGAAGTTCAGCAGGTCGATGAAAATGCTTATTATGAATACATTTATTTTCCCGGCGGTGCTGAGGTAAAGGCCAAATATGTGGACGGGACAAAGGTAGAAGAAAACATGTATCTTTATGGTGTTAAATGAAATGAAAGTCTTCAGATGGATATTGTTTGTTTCCGGTAGATTCTCAAAAGTTGATAGAAAGGGCAGGACTGCAGTAACTTCTTTCCTTGCGTCTTTAGGCGTTTGTTTTGGTGTCATGGCCCTTACTGTAATCATGGGGGTAATGAATGGATTCCAGATGTCCTTCATTGATTCCATAATGGAAATCTCTTCATATCATGTAAGGATATCCGGCATAAGTCCTGAAAGGGAAAAGGCATTCCTTGATTACTGCAATGAAAATAAAAAAATACTTTGCGTGACTCCTTTTATGGAAGCCCAGGGATTGATGGCAGGCAAGAATGGACTTCAGACAGCCTCCATAGTTCGTGCTGTTCCCGAGGATGCCTTGAAGACAGATTCTGGCCTAAGGCGCGAACTGAAAATCATTTCCGGTAAATTCGATTTGAGTGAAAAGGATTCCATTGTAATTGGAAATACCATTGCATATAAGCTTAACCTCAGAAAGGGCAGCAAGGTTAATATTGCGGCCTTGAGCGGTTCTTCCGATACTGCCTTGCTTTCAACAAACAGAATCTTTACGGTGAAGGGAATCTTCTTCTGCGGACATGCAGACATAAACGCAGGTTATTCCTTCATCAGCCTTGATGCAGGCGAAAAGAATTTCGGGAAGGAAACTCCCCTGATTTACGGCCTTAAACTGAAGAACAGCCGTGAAGATTCCCTTGTCATCAGGCAGATTCTTTCTGAGTTTGACGGTGCGGATGCCGTTGGCTGGAGGGAATACAACAGGGGCTTCTTTGGAGTTTTAAGAATGGAAAAAAACATTCTTTTCCTCCTTGTGCTTTTGATTTTTGTTGTGGTTGCAATAAACATTTACAATGCCTTCAGAAAACTTGTCTTTGAACGAAAGACGGAGATTGCAGTCCTTTCTGCTTTCGGCGGAAGCAAATGGAACATAAGGAGCATTTTCCTTGTGCAGGGTTTCAAGACTGGAATCCTTGGTGCCTTGCCCGGCATGCTTCTTGGAATATTCGTCAGCAGGAACATTGCCGCCGTGTTTAAATTCCTCGGTGCAATTTCCGGCAATTCAATGTTCGGTGTGTATGCAACCATTCCTTCAAGATTGATTCCCCATGAAGTTTTCCTGATCTTCATGTTCGGACTCTGTTCTGCCATGGGTGCTTCCTGGCTTGCGGGAAAAAGTATTTTAAGATTGACTGTTTCGGAGGTTCTTAGAGATGAGTGATGAATATATCTTAAGCCTTAAAAATATAGAGAAAACCTATGAGTCTTCTGGTGAAAAACTCACTATCATAAGGGACCTTTCCCTTGATCTGGAACGGGGAAAGAAATGCGTTATCGTTGGAAAAAGCGGAAGCGGTAAGTCGACTTTGCTCAACATGATTGGCGGACTTGATTCTGCCTCCAGCGGAACTATCCTTGTAAACGGACAGGATGTAAGCCGGATGAATGAAAAGCAGATCAACGAGTTCAGGAAAAATGTTCTTGGCCTTGTTTTCCAGTTCCACTATCTGCTTAAGGATTTTACCGCCGTTGAAAATATTTTCCTTCCCGCCTATATGGCCGGAGTTCCAAAAAAGGAAGCCATGGAAAAAGCCGAGGCACTTCTTGAAGAAGTCGGGCTTGCAGACAGAAGGGACCACCTTCCGTCCCAGCTTTCAGGCGGAGAAAGGCAGAGGGTTGCCGTTGCAAGAAGCCTTGCAAACGACCCTGAACTCATTCTTGCCGATGAACCTACGGGAAACCTTGACCCTGAAAATGCAGTGCTTATCGGGGACATGCTTTTCAGCCTTTCTGAAAAATACGGAAAGACTCTGGTTCTTGTTACCCACGACATGAACCTTGCAGCAAAAGGGGATGTCCGCTATTCCATTGAAGGCGGCGCACTGGTGGAAAAACTATGACCATTTCTTCTTCATTGCTCTACGCAAGAAAAATATTTTTCTCCAAGACTAACCGCGGGGCCGAAAAAAGTTCAGGGCAGAGGTCCCTCATTGGAGCCGTTGTCTGCATTGCCGTCAGCCTGATTCCCCTTGTTGCGGTTCTTTCCGTAAGTTCAGGAATGATTTCCGGAATTACTGGCAGGATGATTCACCTTTCTTCCCAGGACATTCAGATTACTGTTCCGGATGATTCCGCATACACAGAATCACAGGAAGCTTTCCTTAGCCTTGAAAGTAAATTTTCCGGCATAGAGGGCGTTTTGAAAATCTATCCTGAAGTTCAGGGTATGGCCCTTGCTGCAGGAAACTCCTACCGAAGCGGGGCAAGCCTTAGGGCAGTGGAAAAAAACATTTTTACGGACAACCAGTATTTTTCTTCTTTCTTTGAAACTGTTGAAGGAAAAGCCGATTTGTCCGGCAGCAGGAATGCGGTGATCGGAAAGAAACTGGCAAGCCTTCTGAAGGTTCACGCCGGTGACAGCATCAAGATAATTACAATCAAAAGCGGTGAGGAAAAAATCAAGCCTAAGGTTTCAGTCTTTACAGTCAGCGGAATTGTTTCCTGCGGCTATGAGGAACTGGATGCGCTTTGGGTTTTCATTCCCCTTGAAAATGCCTTTACCACTTTGAAAGGCCGCACCCTTGATTTCCATATTGGACTTGAGACCGACAGTACCTTTACTCCAAAACTTGATAGAATTCTTGTGGATTCAAGAATTGCTGTTCTTTCTGACATGGAATGCATGGATTCAGATGTGGAAGACTGGAAGACCGTAAATGCGGCCCAGTTTGAAAACTTTGCCTCTACAAGGGCACTGCTTATTGTAATCATGCTTGCCATTATTCTTGCGGCCAGCATCAACATCAGTTCCGCAATTGTAATGGTGGTTATGGACAGGAAAAAGGAAATTGCAATCCTTAAAAGTACAGGCGCCTCTTCATCGGGACTTGCCCTTTCTTTTGTAATGACAGGGCTTTTTACCGGTTTGTGCGGCATTGCCATAGGCATTCCAATAGGGCTTTTAATTTCCATCAATATAAACCCTATAATCAGCGGGATAGAACAAATTGTTAATTTAGGACTCAGCCTTTTCCATGCAGGACAGGTTAAGTTCCTGGACCCGGCCTTTTACCTTCAGGAGATTCCAATTGTAATTCCCTGGTCTGAACTTTTGCTCATTGTTGGATGCACGGTGATTCTTTCGGTGATAATGTCCATCCTTCCGTCCCTAAAAGCCGGAAAATCAAGCATCATTGAGGTTTTAAGCAAGAATTAGCCCCTTGCCCCCTAATTTTTGAATTTTTCCCCGATTTGTAGTATATTTTATGCTGAATAATGAGGGGAAATAAATGATCTGTGACTTTTGCCACGAACGGGAAGCCGTAATCTTCATGGAGCAGATGACTGGAATCGGTCAGCGCCGCAAAATCAATATATGCCTTGAATGTGCCATTGACAGGGGAATCTCTCCTGATCCAAAGAGCATTGAATCTTCCATTGGAAACCTGTTTAAGGAACTTTCTGAAGTTTCAAAGAAAATCACCGAGAAGGAAAACAGAATCTGTCCAGTATGCGGAACAAAACTCGGCGACATCAGGAAAACAGGCAAAACCGGCTGTCCTGAATGCTATGCAATCTTTAAGAATGAAATCCGCCAGTCCCTTGAAAACAACGGGGTGAAGGAAGTTTTCAAAGGCACGATGCCTGCAAGACTTTCAACGGTACACTCTGTTTTGAACGACAGGGTTATTCTCCAGAACAAATTGAACGATGCCCTTGAAAGGGAAGACTACGAAAAGGCCGCCATGTACAGGGATTACCTTAAGGCTTTGGAAAACCATGCGGTTTCTGACGGTTCTGACGGCGACAAGGAAGAGGTCTAGGCAATGGCAAAGAAAAATAATTCTGCTGTTTCGGATGCCTGGTATACTTCTCCCGGTGTCAGTCAGGATGTAGTTGTTTCCACCTGCTCAACCCTAAGAAGAAACCTTGCAAACTTTCCTTTCCCTTCAAAACTTCATCCATCTGAGTCCGAAAGAATTCAGTCCATCATGTTTGACGCCTTCAATTTCCTTCCGGATGCAATGGAATATCAGGCAGTTTCCCTTGAAAAACTGGATGATGTTGGAAGAAAAATCATGCACGAGCGTTCAATCCTTGAAAGCACTCAGATTTCAAAGGGCGGCATCATCATGCGCAATGACGGAAGGTTTGCCTGTACTGTAAACACCGACGATCATGTGGTCATGTCTTTTTTCAAATCTGGACTTGGCCTTGATGAAACCACCAGAAGCATCTACGACATAGACTGTGAACTTCAGAAGCATGTTCAGTATGCGGCAAGCTATGACTTCGGATACCTTACTAATTTCGTTTTGAATTCGGGAAGCGGACTTGCCTTGTCTGCAATCCTTCATCTTCCGGCCTGTTCACTCCTTCAGGAAGTGGGCACTCTTGCACAGAAACTTTCGGAAGAAGGCTTTGACCTTAGGGCCCGTTACGGTTCCGGCGGTTTTGACAATGTCAGCGGATACGGCAGCCGTGGTTCAGCCCTTGGTGCCTATTACAGGCTGACGACAAAAAGCAGCGCGGGTGGAACGGAAATAGAACAGCTTGCCTCCATGAATGTTGCCCTTCAGGAAGTTATAAAGGCAGAGCTTAATGCCAGAAAAAAGTGCCGTTCTTCCCATGTTACTGAGATTGCAAATTACACCTACAGATCCCTTGCCCTTGCAAAATCAAGTTTCTTTATAAACCTTAAAGAATCTGTCGATATTATAAGTGGGGTAAAGTTTGGTGCTGACATCGGTATCCTCGATGGAATTGAAAACACTGAATTGCATGCGCTTCTTTACAGGGTTCAGGAAGGCCACCTTGAGTATGTCCTTAATACGGGTAAATTCAAGTTTGAAAAGGATATTCAGGACAACAGGGCAAGGCAGATTGAACGCTTGAGGGCGCTTATTCTCCAGGAATCTTTCGAAGGAATTGAAAAGCCTTAAGGGACGGATTAGTTATGTACGAAAATTTTTCACCAAGAGCTCGCAGACTTTTAGTTGCACTTGCACAGGATGAAGCCTATAACTCTGGATGTAAGGAAGTTGATCCTGAGCACATCATCCTTGCCCTTTTGAAATCGGCAGATGGATTGGGCTACATTGTTCTCCAGAACCTTCGCATAAATGTCCTTACCATGCAGCTTGCCATCGAGCAGAATTTCACCAACAGGTATCCGGATCAGGAATTAAAGACCATTCCAGATTCCGAAAGAACTGCAAAATTCCTTAAGCAATGCGCCTTCATTGCAAAGGCTATGGGTAACGACTATGTGGGTACTGAGCACATGGTTCTTGCAGCCGTTACGGAAGAGCATTCCCTTTTGTGGGCATATTTCAAGAAGGCCAGCATTTCAATCGACCAGATAAAGAAGGCCATTTCGGAAATACAGAGGAAGATTCCTTCTTCGGCAATGAATGAAAGCAGCGGGGCAGAGGGCGGCAATTTCATCAATGAAAAGGCAGTTCCTTTCATGTCGGACGGAAGTACTCAGCAGAAAAAGAAAAAGAACGAAAGCCTCCTTGAACAGTTTTCCCGTGACCTTACGGAAGCGGCAAGGGAAGGAAAACTTGATCCTGTCGTAGGCCGTGACAGAGAAGTTCAGCGTGTAGTTCAGATTTTGAGCCGCCGTACAAAAAACAATCCCCTTCTTTTGGGAGAGCCTGGAGTCGGAAAGACAGCCATCGTTGAAGGCCTTGCCCAGAGAATTGAAAAGGGTGTTGTCCCTGTTGACCTTCTTTCAAAGAGAGTCCTCCAGCTGGATCTTGCGGCAATGGTTGCAGGAACAAAATACCGCGGAGAATTTGAAGAAAGGCTCAAGAGGGTGATGAAGGAAATCAAGGAAGCAAAAAACATCATACTCTTCATTGATGAACTCCATACAATTATCGGTGCCGGTGGTCCTGAAGGCGGTCTTGATGCGGGAAACATGATCAAGCCTGCCTTGAGCCGTGCAGAACTCCAGATCATCGGTGCGACAACTACAAAGGAATACAGAAAATACTTTGAAAAGGACAGTGCCCTTGTACGCCGTTTCCAGATGGTTCGCGTGGAAGAACCTTCGGAAAATGAGACTGAAGAAATCCTTCTTGGACTTAAGTCAAACTACGAGGAATACCACCATGTAAAATATGATGAAGGAGTAATTCCCCTCATCGTAAAGTATTCAAAGAGATATATTAACGAAAGGTTCCTTCCGGACAAGGCCATAGACATCCTTGACGAAGCGGGGGCTGCAAAGAAGATTCTTGAAGATACCCGCCCGGAAGATCTTGAAAGGCTTGAAGCAGAATATTCAAAGCTTAATGAGAAGAAAAGGGAACTGGTTGCAAATCAGGAATACGAAAAGGCTGCCTGGATTCGTGACAAGGTGAACGGCCTCCGTTCTGAAATTGACGAACTCAACAGAAAGTGGAAGTCTGCCGACGGAAACAAGAACCGCATGGTCACCGTAAACGATGTGTGCAAGATCATTTCTTCAATGACAGGCATAGATGTTTCAAAGCTCGACGACGGAAAGTCTGCAAGACTCCTCAATATGGAAAAGGAAATCCATAAGGAAGTGATCGGTCAGGAAGAAGCCGTTAGCCTCATAAGCAGTGCCGTGCGCAGAAACCGTGCGGGAGTTTCTTCCGGACACAGGCCTATGGGTTCCTTCATTTTCCTTGGACCTACAGGCGTTGGTAAAACTCAGCTTGCAAAGACCCTTGCAAAATTCCTCTTTGGAACTGAAGACGCCCTTATCCGAGTGGATATGAGCGATTATATGGAAAAGCACAATGCAGCCCGCCTTGTCGGAGCGCCTCCAGGATATGTTGGCTATGAAGAAGGCGGAGCCCTTACTGAACAGGTAAGGCAGCATCCTTATTCCGTAGTCCTTCTTGATGAAATCGAAAAGGCCCATCACGACATCTACAATCTCCTCCTTCAGATGCTTGAAGAGGGTGAACTTAAAGACAACCTTGGCCATACAGTGTCTTTCCGAAACTGCCTTGTAATCATGACAAGCAATGCAGGTGCAAGGGAAATTACTGCGGACAGCCGCATGGGATTTTCTACCGTAAAGGAAGGCCTTCTTCCATACGAAGACATTAAGGCAAGTGCCATGGAAGAGCTTAAGCGCATCATGTCCCCTGAGCTTTTGAACCGCGTGGATGATGTTGTTGTTTTCAATGCACTTTCCCGTGAAGAAGTAAGCAATATCCTGGACATCCAGATGTCAGAACTTCAGTCTCGCCTTGCGGAAAAGAACATCCGCCTGGAAATGAAGCCTAAGGCAAGGGATTACCTCATTGACAACGGTTACGAACCTGCCATGGGTGCCCGTCCGATGCGCCGCCTCATTCAGCGTCAGGTGGAAGATCCTCTGGCCCTTCTTCTCCTTGAACATTCCGAACTTGCAGAAGGGGATGAGGCAAAGACTGTTGTCCTTGATTTTGCAGGCGAAAAACTTAGCCTTAAGCTTAAGAAGCCAAGGGCGAAACCTGTAAAGGAAAAGGAATTGCTTTCAATATAAAACCGGTGTCAGCAAGCTTTGCAATGCAGGGCTTGTTGACATTAGTTAATTGAAATGTTATATTCACGATACATTGTGATTAACCTTAAGAATGAGCCCTCAAAAAAGGCTCTTTTTTTTTGGTGTTTCGTTATTTGTAATCTATATTATTTTAGAGGCATCAATTGGAATATACTTCATTGAACAGTATTCCCCATTTCAAAGAATGTTCTGCTGTCGTTGCGGCAGAAGGTCTTAAACTTGTGGAACTTCAGATTGTTCCGCAGAAAATCCTTACGAAAATTTCGGCAGTCATTGCTTCAGGTGATCCTTCAAAGGATGTTGGAGTTGCAGACTGTTCCAAAGCACACCGTGCCCTCGCTCCAAAACTCATGGCCCTCCTCAACAAGACTGAAGACGACATCGCCATGGAAGTTTGTTCCCCGGGAATCGAACGCAACATAAAGAATGCTGCGGAATTCGAAATCTTCCAGGGAAGGGAAGTTCGCGTATGGGACAAGAACATCAGCGAGTGGTCTTCCGGCGTAATCAAATGTTCAGACGAAAAATCCGTTACACTGGTTGAAACGGATGAAGCTGGAAGCAAGACGGAAAAAACTTTCCAGTATTCAGATTTGGCAAAAGCAAAATTTATCCATATATAATTAATCGGTAGTTAGAGACAGGAGTAATAAAATGGCAAAGAAATCAAAGAAAGATGCATCAGAACCAATTGCAGACATTATCCGTGCAGTTGCAGCAGAAAAAGGAATCGACGAAACAGCCGTAAAGGCAACAGTATCAAAGATGATCACAGCCGCTTACCAGAAGTGCTTTGGAAAGCAGTATGACAACTGTATCGTTGAAATCGAAGATGACCTTTCGGACATTCATGTTTATGCAGAAAAAGAAGTTGTTGACGGTGTTTTTGACCCTGTAATCGAAATTGAACTTGACGAAGCAAGACAGCTTACAGAAAGCGCAGAAGTTGGCGATATCCTCCGCATCGTTCTTGATCCAAAGAAAGACTTCCAGCGTGGTGCCGTTTCTGTTGGTAAGCAGGAAGCACACAAGGACCTTAACGAAAACTCAAGCAAGAAGCTTATCGACGAATATAAGGAAAAGATCGGTGAAACAATCATCGGTTATTTTCAGCGCTCTTACAAGGACAACATTTTTGTTGACATCGGCGGAAGAGTTGAAGGCGTTCTTCCTAAGAAGTACCAGAGCCCAAGAGAAGTTTATGAAAACAAGACAGACAGAATCAAGGCTCTCATCAAGGATGTAAAGAAGACAAATAACGGCGTTCAGGTTATCCTCAGCCGCACAGATGAAAATCTTGTCCGCAACATTCTTGAAAGCGAAGTTACAGAAATCCAGGAAGGAATCGTTGTTATCAACAGCATCGCCCGTGAAGCAGGCTACCGCACAAAGATTGCCGTTTCTTCTACAAAGATGGATGTTGATCCAGTTGGAGCATGTGTTGGTCTCAAGGGTGTTCGCATTACAAATGTAATCCGCGAACTTGAAGGTGAAAAGATTGATGTTCTCCGCTATGACGAAGATCCTCATGTATTCATCAAGAATGCACTTTCACCAGCAGAAGTTCTTCAGGTTATCATCAAGGATTCTGAAAAGAGGGAGGCACTTGCCATCGTTTCAGACGAAAACTTCTCTATTGCCATCGGTAAGCTTGGACAGAATGTTCGCCTTGCAAACAGACTCTGCGACTGGATCGTTGATGTTAAGACAGAATCTCAGGCAGCAGAACTTGACCTTACAGAAAATTACACAGCAAAGGCCTCTGCAGAAAAGCTCTTTGCAGGTTCAGAAAATGCAGCAGCAGAAGATGAAGAAATCACTTCAATCCTTCAGCTTCCTGGCGTTGACATGGCTGCAGCAGAAATCATCAAGGCAGCAGGTTATGATGACATTGAAGCCTTCATCACTGCTTATGATGACGGCTCATTGAAGAATATTGAAGGGGTTACACAGGACCAGCTTGATTCCATCAACTCTATCATCGGTGAATACGTTGAGTTCGAAGAAGAAGCTGTTGAAGAACAGGAAGTGGCAGAAGAAACTGAAGAAGAATACTTCTGTCCTGAATGTGGCGAGAAGATCACACTTGATATGACAAAGTGTCCTAAGTGTGGTGCAGAATTCTCATTCGAAGAAGAGTAAGGTAGAGAAGAGGTAGGAATAGGAAAGTATGGCAGAAGAATCAGAAAAAAAACAGGCTATTTTAATCAAGCATCAGAAGACAAATGATGCTCAGCCAGCAGCAGAACCAACAAAGAAGAAGATTGTCATCAAGAGAAAGACAACTCCAGCTGCAGGTTCGGCTGATTCTGGAAAACCTGAACAGAAGAAACGCGTTGTCGTTCAGAAAAAGCACAACGAAGCTCCTGCAAAGAACGAAGAGGCTAAGCCAGTATCGTCTTCTACTACAGAAACAAAGGCAGAAAAACCTGCTCCACAGCAGACTCCTTCGGAAGCTCCTGCAGCAGCACCATCTGCTCCAAGAGCCCAGACTCTGGAATTCCCAAGCACAAGACCTAATGTAAAGGCCGGTAACTTGAGCGGTGGAAACCG
>JAUNCR010000134.1 GCA_030526505.1 Spirochaetales bacterium | reverse complement strand
GATTTAGGAAAAAATAATTCTGCTATATATTGTAATAATACTTTCATATACTTTTTTTCCCGACATGTAAGTTTACCCAAATAAAACGGAAAACTTTATGGCGGGAAAACAACTCTCCGACCTATGTTTTTATGAAAAGTTTTATGAAAAAAATCAGCCACAAAATCTTGCCATTTTTCAGAAATTTGGGAAATTTTGTATTTTTTAATCGTTTTTTTAGGATTCGACTGATGTGTCGGGTTATTTTCCCAGAGTACACAAGGCCATTTTTTTTTCATAAAAAAAAACAGAAGAGAATTTTTCAATTTTTACATTATTTTCAAACTTCTTCGCCAATAACAATCAAAAATAGAGCAAAATGCCATATAAAAATCTGCGGGCAAATCACCCGCGTACCATTTTTTTATGAAAGACTTTTATGAAAATATTAGGCTCTAGTACAGTTCTATATAGCGTTTTTTGTTGAAAATTCGCTAAATTTGGGTTAAAATGGCTCAAATACAGTTGATTATAGCAATGTAGAGGTGAGTTTGGTCTTTCCATAACCCGGAGGCCGTAGGTTCGAGTCCTACCCTCGCTATAAATAAAGCTCTGGTAAAACAACCGGAGCTTTTTGTTTTTAAAGACATATCGAAAAGCAACTGTGGACTCGAAGCCGAAGTGAGCGCCGACCAACGGGAGGGAAAGCAGCCATAGAGGGCTGCGTCAGTGACTGAGACCGGGGGTATACGGAATCATCTGCGGTGACCCATTTGCCAACGAAAGGCTTTTCCACGAACAAAACGGAACGAAAAACTCTTACTATTGAACTAAGTTTTTTCTAATCGTAAAATGGGATTCAAACATCAGGTGGAAACAAATGACGACAGATGAAATCAAGGCATTTTTCATGATTACAGAAAAGGAACTTCCTTCATTTGAAAAAATGAAAGCAAAATATACGGAAGGACAGCTTGAAAGCACCCCTGAACTTTTGATTGTTGACTTACTGAAAAAATCCTACGGCTTTCCAATTTCCTATTTTGACGAAGGAAAGGAAGACAACATCACACTTACAGAAAAAAGATCGGAAGAAGTCTATGAGTCCTTTGCAAAGAACATCCTCATGGGGGATTACGAAGACCTCTACGACTTTACACAGGACCTGACGGCGGGGCTTCCAACAGAATAATTCAAGGCAAGGAGAAAAACATGAACAGCAAAAAGATGATAGAATTTATTGAAAAGAGCCCAAGTGTTTTTCACGCAGTAAAAAATGTCTGCGACCTTCTTGAGCAGAATGGTTTTGTTCAGCTTTCAGAAAAAGACAGGTGGAACCTTAAGCCCGGAAAATATTTCGTGACAAGAAATGCATCCAGTGTCATTTCCTTTGAAATCCCAAAGAAAGATTTTAACGGCTTCCTGATCACATCAAGCCATTCGGATTCACCCTGCTTCAAGATAAAGGAAAATCCGGAAATTGCATCGGAACTATGCGTAAAGCTCAATGTAGAAAAATACGGCGGCATGCTTTTAGCACCATGGTTTGACCGTCCGCTTTCCGTTGCGGGAAGACTAATCTGGTCGGAAGACGATTCAACAGAACTTAAGGAAACTCTGGTGAACATTGACCGCGACTTAGTTTTGATTCCAAGCCTTGCCATCCACATGAACAGGGACGCAAACAAGGGAAGCGAAATCAGCGTGCAGAACGAAATGTGCCCGTTGTTCTCCCTTGATAAAAACGAAAAGCTCATGGGCATGATTTCAAAAGAAGCAGGCATTCCTGAAGACAAGATAATCAGCACAGACCTTTTCCTTTACAACAGATGCCCGGCATCAACATGGGGCGCACAGAAGGAATTCATTTCCGCTCCTAAACTCGACGACCTTGAATGCGTCTACACTACACTCAATGGATTCCTTCAGGCATCAAACAAAGACTTTACAACCATTCATGCAGTTTTTGACAACGAGGAAGTCGGAAGCCTTACAAGGCAAGGAGCAGATTCAACTTTCCTTAGCGATGTTCTTCACAGAATCAATTATTCCCTTGGTCGCACCGATGAAGAATACCACACGGCCATTGCACAGAGTTTCATGGTAAGCGCAGACAATGCACATGCGGTTCATCCCAACTATAGTTCTAAAGCAGACCCTGTTAACCGTCCGGAAATGAACAAGGGTCCTGTAATTAAATTCAATGCAGCACAGAAATACACAAGCGATGCCGTAAGTTCAGCCATGTTCAAGCAGGTGTGCAAAAAGGCAGGGGTTCCGTTCCAGATTTTCACAAACAATTCCGATGTTGCCGGCGGTTCAACTTTAGGAAACATTTCCAACGCCCATGTTTCTCTCCGCTGCGTAGACATTGGTATTGCCCAGCTTGCCATGCATTCCCCATACGAAACTGCCGGCATAAAAGACATAGACTTCATGATCGATGCCATAAAGGGATTTTACAGCGCGGAGTAATTGGAAAGAAGGATTTCCTTGGCGCCAGCGGAAGTTTAGAGACGTTCAAAGCGGAAATCATTCTTTACCCAAGAAGTCATCCAACGCTTTCTGATCGCCCTTAAAGAAAATGATTTCAGGAATGACGTTGTCGCAGACAGGACAATTCTTGTATCCGAAGTTCAGCGGTGAATTGCAGAAGGGACATTCCACATCCCCTGAAAAAATCGGGGGAACAGAATACATCTGCCCTGCCACATCATCCTTTTCCACCATGTTTCCAAATTCATCCATTTCCATCATATAGTTACTCCTTAGTTTCTGTTGGCTAAAACATAAAACCGAACACTAATCCACTAGATATAATATCGTACACATTTTGGTGGATGGGGGGAGGTAAAAAAAAACGCTGCAACATCTTATCAAGCCAACTGATCCATGTAAAATTTATTTTGAAAGCCACATATATATAATTTAGAACTTTTCAATTTAGCTATGCATATTGAAAGTCTCACTCAAATATTGATTGTTTATCGAAAATACCGATAGATTTGTAGTAAACCAATCACTTTAATCTGTTTGATTTGGTGGTATTCAACATTGCACCAATATAGCAATGATAAATCATTTTTAGTTTTAAAGCATCGAATATTTTATTTGACGCATTTAAAATAAAGGGGTATATTATTTATATACTAAATTAAAAGAGCGGTAATAAATGAAAGCAGATTATACAAAACTTTTGAAACTACTTATAGATCGAAAAATGTCAAAAACAGATTTAAGAGTGCTATCAAAAATTAGCTCCAGCACCCTTGCAAAAATAGGAAAGCAAGAAATTGTAAGTGATGATGTTCTCAATAAAATCTGTGAAACCCTAAATTGCCAACCTAGTGATATAGTTGAATTAGTAAAAGACGAAGATGAAGAATATGTAGTTCAAAATGATCCAACCAAGCTAAAAGTTGTATCTTTATTCTCAGGGGCAGGAGGAATGGATATAGGATTCTTAAATGCAGGTTTTGAGATTGTTTGGGCAAATGATTTCTTCGAAGATGCAGTTAACTCCTATCGGAAAAATATCGGGAAGCATATGATTCATGGTGATATTACTAGGATTTCTAGCGATAATATACCAGATGGAGCTGATGTAATCATAGGCGGATTCCCCTGTCAGGGATTTTCAATTGCAAACACAAGACGAAACATGCAAGACAAGCGTAATTTCCTATACAAAGAAATGTTACGCATTATTGAGGATAAAAAACCAAAATTTTTTGTTGCTGAGAATGTAAAGGGATTGCTTTCTATGGAAGATGGGAAAGTTATAGAAATGATTAAGTCAGACTTTGAAAGTTTGGGATATATAGTAGAAGCTCGTTTACTAAATGCTGCAGAATATGGAGTTCCACAGGCTAGAGAAAGAGCAGATATTATCGGAAATCGTTTAGGAATCGAAAACAATCCGTATCCGAAAAAAACTCATTACATTGAAGGACTGACAGAAAAAACAGATGGCTTATTACCTGCCATTACAACCGAACAGGCTATTGGTTTCTTAGCTGATAAAAATCTTACTAATAACGAATTTAGGATTAC
>JAUNCR010000133.1:2708-4042 GCA_030526505.1 Spirochaetales bacterium | reverse complement strand
GTGACAATGGAAATACCGTACATTTCGTCAATGTGGATTGATTTCTTCTGTGTGGCCCAGAATAATCTTGCCAAAGAAATGAGGGCGAAAATTGCCACAAGAAGCATGATGCTTTTGTTAATATTCAGTGAATCTTTTTTGAAGGCAAAAAAATTAAGCTTAGGATTTTCTTCCGAAGCTCCGTTGAATTTTAAAAGTCTGAAAAGCTGGAAGGAAACTGTAAAAATGAAAAAAAGCAATCCGTTGAAGGAAAGGGTGCTCTTTAGGAATTCAATTTTTTCCGGTTTAAGATTTGGCCTGTAAATCAGAATTGTTTCGAAAATTTTCTGGGAAATGGGCTTTGCAAGAAACACAAGGCAGGCAATGGATGCCAGCAATGACAAAATTGAAAGTATTGTAAGTACCTTGTTTTTTTTGCCCGTGAACATGGTCTTGAAATAATTTATTGAAGCTTCTTTTATCATGTATAAAATCCTTTAGTTTATGGGAAAAACCGAGCAGTGTGCATTTCGCATGGTGTGCGTTTTATTTAGCTGACGGAATCCGTTTCCTTCTAGTCTCTGCTGAAAAGATCCCTTGTGTAGACCTTATTCCTGCAATCTTTCAGGTCATCTGAAAGTCTGTTTGCAAGTATTATGTCGCACTTGTTCTTGAATGCTGAAAGGTCATTTTCCACTGCGAATTTTTCGAATTCCTTTGCGGAAAGTGAAGGTTCATAGATGATTACGTTTACGCCTTCGCCGCGAAGGTTTTTCATAATGTCCTGAATTGCACTCTGGCGGAAATTATCGCTGTTAGCCTTCATTGTAAGGCGGAAGATTCCAACTGTATCAGGCTTCTTTGAAAGTATCTGGTGTGTTACAAAATCCTTTCTTGTCTTGTTTGAATCAACAATGGATTTGATAAGGTTCTGCGGAATGTCGTTGAAATTTGCAAGAAGCTGCTTTGTGTCTTTTGGAAGACAGTAGCCGCCGTATCCGAACGAAGGATTGTTGTAGTAGTCACCGATGCGAGGGTCAAGACAGATTCCTTCAATAATCTGGTTTGTATTAAGGTTCTTGAGTTCTGCATAGGTATCAAGTTCGTTGAAGTATGCAACTCTAAGGGCAAGATATGTGTTTGCAAAAAGCTTGATGGCTTCTGCTTCTGTACAGTTAGGTGTCAAAATCTTAACGTCTTTTTTTATTGCACCTTCGTGAAGCAAGGCTGAAAATTCCTTTGCCTTGTCCATAAGTGAAGGGGAATCTACAGGATAGCTTACAACAATTCTGCTTGGGTAAAGGTTGTCGTAAAGGGCATGGCCTTCGCGAAGGAATTCAGGGCTAAAGAGAATG
>JAUNCR010000133.1:0-2698 GCA_030526505.1 Spirochaetales bacterium | reverse complement strand
CAACAGGAATTGTAGATTTAATTACGACAACTGCTTCCGGACACTGTTTCATTACAATGGAAAGAACCGATTCAATTGACGAGGTGTCAAAATAGTTTTTTTCTGCATCGTAATTTGTTGGTGTTGCAATGACAACATAATCTGGATTCTTGTATGCAACTGAAGGATCGCAAGTTGCAGTAAGGTCCAGATCCTTTTTGCTTAGATATTCTTCTATTTCCTTGTCAGAAATAGGGGATTTCTTGTTATTGATTAAATCAACCTTTGCCTGTACTACATCGCAGGCAATAACCTTGTTATGCTGTGATAAAAGAATCGACAGAGAAAGACCTACATAACCTGTTCCAACAACTGTAATGTTCATAAATATGATTTTAGCATTTTTTGTTTTTTTGGGAAAGATTAGAGGTTCTTTATTTCTTCAAGGAATTTTCCGCAGATTTTTTCCCATGTCCTGTCATTAAGATTGAAGCTGTATTCCGGACTTGGGGTTTTCAATGCCTTTTCAAGGGCTTTTTCAAAATCTTCATAGGAATAGGTAACTTCAGCACCTGCATCTTTCAATAACGGGGTGTCATGATAGGCAACGATTGGTTTTCCTGCAGCCATTGCCTGATAGTATTTTGCAGTAATTCCAAGGGGTCTGTCCCTGTAGAAGTCCGTTACATAAGGTACTATTACAACAGAACAGTTTGTTATGAAAGCGGGTACTTCTGCAGGTTTTATTCCTGGGATGTAGTTTACGTTTTTATGGTTTTCCAACTGTGCAAGAATTTCCTTTCCTGGAAGGTTTGGACAAACGATGACAAAGTTGTATTCAGGATGCTTGTCTGCACATTCAAAAATAAGGTTCCATTCAACTTCCCATGCACCAACATAAAGCATTGTGTTTTCTTTCTGAAGGGCCTTTGGTTTATCATAGGATTTAAGGTAGGATTCAATGTCTACGCCGTTGGAAAGAATCTTAAAATTAACTGAAGTTTCAAAATCTGGAATTTCCTTTTTGTAGGCTTCAAGGCCCTTGTCGTTTACAAGAAGAACTAAATCTGCATCCTTGAGCATGGCAACTTCAAGTTTTTTTACTCTTTCTGGAATTGATGCATAGACCATTGGATCGCTTGGCCTGTAGACAACCTTTGCCTCTGGGTGAAGTTTTCTGATTTTCTTAAGGAGGGCAACGCCTTCGCAGCTTTCAAAAACAAAGCAGTCCGCATCCTTGAAAAACTTTTTGTCGAATCTCCTGAAGGATTTGATGGAGTGAGTCAAAAGCCAGTTGGCAAAAAAATCTGGCAGAAATCTAGTGATTCCATCAGGGAGCCTTAGGGTTGAAAAAGTTACATTGATTAATTCTGAACCTTTTTCTGTTTTATAAGTGGCGCCTTTATTTAAAAGCTTAAGGAGAACAGGATTAAGCTGTTCCCTCTGCATGAAGTATCCGTAATAGGGGCGTGGAAAACTGAAGAATACTGTCTCGTATCCATTGTCTGCACTGTATTCCGCAAACTTATGAAATCCACCCTGTCTCTTAGTGTCCCAGTGATGTGATGTCAAATAAACTATCTTTTTCATTTTGAAAATATCCCCTTAATAACAGAATATAAGAATTACTATAAAAATACTATCGGAGTGGTAGGCAAGGCATAACCGTTTATTCCGGCTTTAGTGCAGTTAATATAACTTCTCTGTGGGATTCGCATTGGAAGCAGTTTTGCAGCTCGAGAAGTTCTTCCTTGCTATAATTGTTTTTCCGTAGTTTTTGTCCGGTAATTTTATTCAGGGCCCTGTATAAAAAGGATTTGCCTCGTTTGCCAAGGAATGTTGAAACATAGGTTGAAAATTTATCTTTGGAAAATCTTTTGAATTCTTCCTCTATGAATTTAGGATCCTGAATCTTTTTACTTCGCCTTTCAAAACTTCCCATAATTGTTTTTTTTTCTGTTGAATCTGCAAGCCGAACTTTTTCCTGAACTTTAACTACTGGAATATAATTTACCGAGGATTCAATTTTTTTATTTTCTATAGTCAATGTGACTTCAACCAGAAGGCCGGAATTCCAGGGATTGTTCAAATTGACGGAATCTTCTTTACCCTTAGTTTTATCATTGAAGGATTTTAAATATGAATCTGGAGAGTCAAAAATGAAATTTCCTTGCCCATAGAGGATTTCCTTGCCGCGGTAATTTTCTCTGGAACCGATGCAGTGGGAGTGCTGGCATATGACCAGGTCCGCTCCACAGTCAGCAAATTTTCGGCACGTCTTTGCAAGCAATGGGGAAGGATAAGGATGGAATTCCTTTCCACCGTGGAAAAGCACAATAAGAAAATCGACTTCTTTCCTTAAATCCCGTACCTGGTCAAAACTTTCAAATGGATCGAAGGGATTTGCCCCTGCAGAAGTTTCTGTTGCAAAAGAAAACTCATGTTCTGCAAAGGAATGGATTCCAATACGAATTTTTTCTCCCGAAGTTTTAAGTTCAAAAACAAATCCCTTCTTGGATTCCCTTAGGTTCTCTCCGGCACCCGTTGTTGCAATTCCTTGCTCTGCAAGGGCTTTTACAGTTCTATCAAAGCCTTCGAAACCATAATCCATAATGTGATTGTTTGAAAGGGAGCAAAGTTTAACTCCAAGGGAACTGATTCCATTTGCGCATTTTTCCGGTGCACAAAGGACAGGTCCGCTTTTACCTATGGGAGTACC
>JAUNCR010000132.1 GCA_030526505.1 Spirochaetales bacterium | reverse complement strand
AAAATGCACCTCCTAAAATTGAACTTTATTTGTCCAACTTTAGGGGTGCACTTCATTCCAAAGCCTTTATTTTTTTTCTGAAACAATGATTTTCAGAAGGAAGTTCTTCCGAGTGGAGTGCCAATCCAGACGCCTTCCTGACCGAGATATTCTTTCTTTTCACCGTCTACAAGAAACTGAACTCCTTCAACCGTAGGGAAGGCTGTTGCCGTGTATACAATCTGCTGCAGCTGGCCTCTGAGACCTTCGATTCCATATTCGTTGAATTCAAATTCTCCGCTGAAGTTCAATGTTGCGATGCCGTTTTTTACAGAAGCACCGATGAGTTTTGTTCCGCTGGAAACAAGGGTCCTGCAACCGGCCTTTTCTTCCTGTGCGTTAGGTCCTTCAATAACCGCGTGTATTGCATCAACCAAAGGACTGTCGGATTTCTTCATTTCCCTGACTGTTTCTTTTCTTGCAACCGATCCGTTGCTGTTGATTGTCATGAAGAAAAGTTTCAGTTTCATTGTTTTTGTTGATTTTGTAGTAACGGAAACTTCTTTCTTTACCACTGTTTCTTTCTTTTCAGTCTTAGGGGCAGTTTTTGCAGTTTCGCTCTTTGGAGCGGTTTCCTTTTCCTTTGCGACTTCAATTGTTTCCTGCTGCTGTTTCTTTGCAGTCTCATTCTGAGCCTTTACAGGCGACGAAGCCTTAGGTGTTTCTGTTACAGCCGTGTTAAGGTCGATTTCTACAGGACCGATAGGTTCAACTTCATTTTTTCTTTCTGCCTGAACTTCATCCGGTTCCTCTGCTTTTTCAACGAATTCCGGAGTCTTCAGTCCCGTCTTATTAAAAAAGCCGGTGGCCTTAAGGTTGCTTGCGATTGTATTCTGGTTGAGAATGAAAAGAATCAGGATGAAAAGGGCTGCCACAACCCAAAGGGCAAATCCAATCCCCGATGTTTTTTTGCTTGACTTCTTTTTGTTCTCTGACTTGTTTTTCTTTTGCATAAAGTCAGTATAGCAGAAAAAAGTAAAATTGTAACTAACAAAGGGGACAGACCCCTTTGAAACGACAGATTTTATGTGATGGATAATAAAATGTTATTAAACTATAATTGAATCTTCAGGTTTACGGCCGTAGGCATGAGGCTAACCTGGGTTTTGTCGGTGCTGATTCTGTTGCTGAGGGTATGGAGCCAGGGTATTGCAAAGCCGATGGCAGATCCCAGGGCGGCGCCTGCGATAGTGTCGGTTACAAAATGGTTTCCGCTGCCAACCCTTAATCCGGCCGTAACTGCAGCTACGGAGTAGGCGCTTGCAATGACCGGAATCTTGAAATTGGATTCAGGATAGTATTTGCAGAAGGTGTAGCTTAAGAAAGCAGCATTCATGAACGCGTCAGTTGTATGTCCGCTTGGAAGGGAGAATTCAAAATCGTAGTCCTCCAGTTCGTCTGCTGGATATCCGTCAAAGTACATGTATGGGCGCTTTCTTTTTATGGCGGTCTTCAGGAGGCATTTTGCAGTCTGAGTTGCAAGGACTGTTTCCGCATACATTGCTGCAATTTTCAGGCCTTCCTTTGTCTCAAGGTTATCGCTGAACCATTGGGCGCCAAAAACTGCAGGTACCAGACAGTAGCTGAATGCAACAGAAAGATCTCCAAGGTGATCAATGTCCCTGCTGTATTTTCTTGCAAACTTTCTGTCCAAAGGATTTACATCGTCAAGATTGTATGAAAATTCATAGTATTCCGGCATGCTCACGATTTTAGGCAGAAGATATGATGTAAGGGCTGTTGCACCTAGAACACCGATTGCAATTCCATCTCCAAGTGGAGAAACACTGAATGGAGAACCTTCCGTTTCTGTAATGCACCTTTCGTTCTGTGGCAGGTCATTTGAGAACAAACTGAAGGAAACAAAGAGTGAGGCTGCAAAAATTAAAATGATTTTTTTCATTTATTTGCTCAGTTCGTACATGATTACGGATGCAGCCTGTGCAACATTAAGGCTGTCGATTTTTGGTGCATCTGATTTTGTTCCCATTCCGGCAAAAGGAATGATGATCAGGTCGTCGCAGTTGCGCTGAACTTCCTTGCTGATTCCCTTTTCCTCATTGCCGAGGACAATGAGTGCCGGTTTTCCCTTGCAGGCAGATTTGATTTCAGAAACTTTTTTTGTTGCTTCCAGGGAAGTTCCGAACCTCATCATTTTTCCTTCCATGTCCTTTAGGAGGAATTCAATTGATTTTACTGAGTAGACATTTACAAATTCCATTCCGCCTTCTGCAACACGGTAGCTGCTGGTTGTAATCGAAGACTGTGCTTCATCAAGGGGAATTACGATGTTCTTGATTCCGAAGAATGCGGCGCTTCTGATTATGGCACCAAGGTTGTTTGCATTTCCAACACGGTCAAGAATGAGTGCGTCCTGCTTTTCTTCAATCCACATTGCGGTGATTGCCGTGTTTAAAGGAAGAATTTCCGGAGGCGTAATCATTGCTACTACACCCTGGTGGTGAACAGTCCCGCTGAGTTTTTCAAGTTCTTCAGGATCCTGAACCTTGTTGTATGGTTTTTTTGCCGCTGCCATTTTCTTGCAAAGTCCGCCAAAAAGAGGAGCCCTTTCTTCCGTAAAGTAAAGGCGCTGGATTTTATGTGCGTTGATTTTTTCAAGTGTTTTTACCGCTGCAAAACCGCAGACTGGCATTTCGTTTCTCAAATTGTATTTCATGCTTCCATTTTAATTGTTATCGATGAAATGCTCAACGGTTGTTCCGCATGTTACTTGGGGAAAGATTGTAATGTTTTTTAAAGCAGATGCAGAAATAGGCTTCCGTTGAAAATCCGCATCGCTCGGCAATTTCCTTTACGGTTAATCCTGTGTAGACAAGAAGATTCCTTGCTTCTTCCAGCCGAAGAATATTGATGTAGTCCCAAAGGTTCATTCCCATTTCCCGGTGGAAGATTCTTGTAAGGTAGTCCCGGTCAGTTCCGATTTCCTGCGACATGTCCTTCCTTGTAAATCTCCTGTTTATGTTCCTGTCGATGAAGAGGACTGCTTTTTTTACCAGGGCTCCTGTCTTTGCAGGTGACAGTTTTTTCGATTTCGACATTATTGCCTTAAGGTGTTCGATGAAAATCTCCTGGGTGCTTACGGAACAGTTGCAGGCAAGAATGTTTGAGTAAGAAAGGTATGCTTCAATTTCTTCTTCCGAAAATCTTTCAGATGCAATAAGTATGGGGATGAATGCGAACCTTTCTGTTTTCCTGATGTTCATTATGTCTTCTGCAGTCAGTGAATCTGCAATGATCAGGTCGGGTAAGAATCGCATGGCCAGGGATTCAAGAAAGTTGATTGAAGAAATTACTTCCGTTTCATTTTCCTTTGCAAGGATTTTTAGAAGAGGTGATTGGGTTCCTATGAAAATTATTTTCTTTGGTTTCCACAATGCCATCAGAGGTACTCCACGCAGCCATACTTGCTGTCATTGAAGGCGAAAAAATCTTCTATGCATTTTTTTGCTTCGATGCTGATGGCCGAAATCCTTTTGCATCCTTCTGAAGTTTCCACTAGAGGATCTATGTAGCGCTGCTTGACTTTTAGGCTGATGCAGTATGCATTTTTTATAGGCGTTTCGCTGCGAACTATTTTTTTCATCCCGCGGAAAGTGCGGAACAGTCTTGCAAAATCAGAAGACGTTTTTTTTGTTGCGGCGGCTTCAAACCTGTTGATGAGTTCTTCTTCGCTCATTCCGTAGAAATCCCTTTCCTTTGCAATGCCTTCCTTTTCTGCCTGGGAAAGAACATCTGCCATAAGCTGCATTGCAATTTTGTCTTCGTTGTGTTGCAGTATGAGGCTGATTTCAATGAACTTCCTTGTATATACAAGGCAGGCTTCCTGGTCATCAAAACCTAATTCAGGAAGACCCTGTTCGTTTTTCAGAACCTTTATGTGACTGTAGTTTTTAACGGTGTCTTCTATGGACCATACTGCATCAAGGGAAGCACCGCTGGGGTACATGTATTCAAGTCTGTCAGCACTTAATCCCGGCATTTCGTTGTCGCAGATAGGGTATATGTGATAGTCGTTGACTTCGGAAGAAATG
>JAUNCR010000025.1 GCA_030526505.1 Spirochaetales bacterium | reverse complement strand
ATTGTCACACGGATTCGAAAAATCTAACGATTTTTCATAAAAGAGGAGACTCAAGTGATTGAAAAAATTCATGGGACTTTGAAGTATGATAATATATGAGTCAATTTTATAAAATTGAGAAAAAAAGATTTTGCGTCAGCAAAATCAAATCCGTGTGACAAAAACTCGAAATTGAAACTACTGAAAAGTTTCTGATGTCAGTTTCTTATTTTTTGTTTTACTTCACTTCCAAACTTTTCTATTTCTTTATCTATTATTGAATCGATCTTTGCAAAAAGGCTGTCGTCTCCGGAAAATTCCTGGGCTGTGTAGAAGAAAGTGGCGGGCGAAACATTGAATATGATGCAGAGAGAATCCAGAAGCTCTGCTGTGACAAATGACTTTCCGTTTTCAATGCGGCTCAAATGCTGCGGGGTGATGTTCAGTTTTTCAGATAATTGTTCCTGCGTCAGATTGTTCAGCTTCCTGAAGTGTTTCATGTTTTCGCCAAAAATTTCCTTTGAATTCATTTTTCAAATTTACAGGCATAAATGAATATTAAACACAATCTTAAAATTGAGTTTTTGGATAAATTAAACATTAGATATTGAAATTTAATTGATTTTATAACCTTTAATGCTATAATATTTTAAAAATTATACTTTAAATATATTGAAAGGAGAAAGCACCAATGGAAGTCGTAATAGTTAATACAACAGATAGTGGAGATCCAGCCGGCTGGTGGCCCGGAAGTAATAAACATGCTGAAAGCTGTGATTACCTTGTGGAAGAAAACAATGGAAAAATAGTAAATGTTTATACATTTTCTGGAACATCTGAAAAAGACAAAAATGGACGTTTTTCCTTTTTGAATTTAGTCGAAGTTAAGAGTTCAATAATTGTTGATCGAATAAAGAAGGATGTGGATGTCTCTAGAAAGCAAGGAGAACAGAAGTCTATTCGTTATTGTACATTATAAAAAAATTGATCAAATCATAATCAACTAAAAACCAACGGAGAAAAACAATGAAAACTATTAAAACTCTGATAGCCGCTGCGCTTACAGCGATGCTTGCCTCTGCATTTATGGGATGTTCCAGTGATGGAGGGGATTCACCTGCTCTTCCACCACCACATGAGCATACATACGCCGCGGAATGGACAAGCAGCGAAACACACCACTGGCATGCGGCTACCTGCGGACACACAGACCAGGTAAAGGACAAGGCGGAACATGATTTCCCAGAGACATGGACAGAAGTAACTGCTGCAACAGAAGAGGCGGACGGACTTGAAGAACGTTTCTGTTCTGTATGCGAGTACAGGGAAACTCGCATCATTCTTATGTTGGGCCATAACCATAATGTTGACAGAAACAACTGGTCATTCGATGAAACAAACCACTGGCACGCAGCTGATTGCGGAAGACCAGCCCACAACGAAGATCTTGCCCCACACACAGAAGACAACGGCACGGTTACAACAGCGCCAACATGTGTAACAAAAGGTATAAAAACCTATAAGTGTACAGTCTGTGACAAAGTCTTAAGGACAGAAGAAATACCTGCAACAGGCCATACAGAAGACACCGGCACGGTTACAACAGCACCAACATGCGTGACAAAAGGTGTAAGGACTTATATGTGTACTGTATGTGATGGAGTCGCAAGGACAGAAGAAATACCTGCGACAGGTCACACAGAAGGCAATGGCACGGTTACAACGGCCCCAACATGCGTTACAAAAGGTGTAAAGACCTATAAGTGTACGGTTTGCGATGAAATCTTAAGGACAGAAGAAATACCTAAACTGTATTCTTCTCCAATAGATGCAGAAACAGGCCTGGCAGCAACTAAATCTTCCAAATACATCTACTTTGGTGTATTCCCAAAGACAGTAGCTGCAAAAACTATAACTGTTGATGAAAATGTCTCTGTCACAATGGGAGCTAATACATACTACAAGGGTAAAAATGACGAAAACTACTACGTAAAGGTAAAGGAAAACGCCTGTGGCACAAGTACGAAATACAAATATTCCGACGGCACCCAGGCAAAGCAGAACAGTTCAAATAGCTACCGCTGGTTCAAGGTGGAGCCAATAAAGTGGAAGGTTGTAACATACAGCTACAGAGGAAAGTGCCTTCTACTTGCGGAAGACATCCTTACGGCAAACGTTCCGTATTATGGATTAGAATCAGACAGGACAATTGCTGGCAAAACTGTTTATGCAAATAACTACAAGTATTCGACAATCAGAGCATATCTGAATGGAAAATACGAAAGTAATGATACACAGTCAAAAACTGCTTACGAAAATAAAGGATTCCTCCAGACGGCCTTTACAGCCGAGGCACAGAATCTGATAGCGGTAACAACAGTGGACAACGACTTCTTTAGTACACAAGATTCCGGTTGGAATCTTATTGGAACAGCAGAGTATGCCTGCGCGGACACGGAAGACAAGATATTCCTTTTGAGCGAAAAGGAAGCAACATCCTACGGTTTCCCGGCATACAACAAGTATGGATCAGGCAATGCCAGAATCAGGAAACCGACGAACTATGCAATGGCAAACTATGCAGGTCAGGATCCATCCGACGGCGACTACTATGGTGGTTGGTGGTGGTTGCGCTCTCCTAACGATTTTGCTAGTTACCGTGCGCTCTACGTGGACAGTGACGGCGCTGCTGACAGAGATATGCACAGTCGCGTCTCTAATGCTTATGTCGGTGTTGTGCCAGCTTTGTCAATTTCACTTCAGTGAAATTGAATGTAATTCTTGCGTAAGTAATAATCTGTCATAAATTGCAGGAAAGGTGCTTTGCACCCTGCAATTTATGACGGCGCGGGCAAGTCAGGATGTCGTAAGTTCTGTAAAATCAGAATTATGATTGATTTTTTAAGAAAGGAATTATTTATGTCCGATAAAAGTAATGAAAAAACAAAATATGTCTTTTACTGGTCAGGCGTATTTAACAAGATAATTGCCTTATTGATTATTATTGCAATATTTGTAGGTTCTTTTTTTATTTTTTCAAAATCGAATTTTTCTATTATTCTTCATGAAAAGAATAATATGTTTGTTTTTTTATGTATCTATGTAGTCATTGCGGCTGCTGTTATATCTTTACTGTTTTATATGATTATATCAGATACTGATGGAATTCGTTTTGCTAAGTTGAATGCATTGATGACTTTGAGACAAGAATTTGATAAATCAAAGAATTTTGAAACAGTAGAGGAGACCTGTGAGTTCTGTAAGTTCTATAAAAAAGCGAATGATGAGATACCAGATGCGTGTCCCAGAAAAGTAACAAAAACTAAAAATCTTTATGGAGAACTTACAAAAACTCTGATGAATTCAATAACGGAAGTCTGATCATGCAGGAATTTATAAAATGTCTTTGCCATTGGAAAAATACAGTGAGTCCTGTTGATGTAATCACAATCAGCCTTTCCATAGCAACTCTCATCTGTACGATCATCATTCCAGTGCGGATCATGAAGTTCCAGCGGTATTCAAATCTCAATACCGTTTATATGAATCATGAATTCGGATACGCTTTCCAGAATGTCATTGAGTTTTTTCACGGTGACTGCGGTTGTGATGTTGAAAGAATCCCTGAAGAATACATGAAGCGGTATCATTCAGATTTTAAGAAACTCAGAAACAAAGATATAGAAGAAAAAGATGTGCTCCATTATCAACGGAGATTGCTGGGTGTCTATTTCTATGAACTTGAATGTTGCAGGGAATCAAGCTGGAAATTGCGAAAAATGATAAAGAAGGATTGGACTACAAGCGAATCCTATGTCCTGAAAATTTTAATCTGCATGAACAAAGTTGTTGATGACTATATTAAAAAGGATATATCAGAAATAAAGCATCAGCATATTCCAAAAGCAAAAGGAATCAATGAATATCTTGACCGCCTCTCCAAGGAACTGAAAGACGGAAAGCCATGGATGCAGATCTAAAATACCCTCTTCGATTTCACTGCGATAATCCGCGCATTCTTTTTATTTTTCCATAAAGTTTGACCTTAGAACCAATAAGTGTTATATTTAAATAAAGGAAATGCCCGACTCCGTCGGTCGTCTCCACTTTGCGTTAATGCCGCTTTTAGTGTGTCGGACTAGAGCGGCTTTTTTTGTTTACTCTTTTCTATCTTTAAGGTAGGAGAGCACTGCCATAACCATGCAGACAACAGTTGCCACACATGCAACAACTGCTATAATTCTGTCAAAAGTCATAAGCAATTCCTCCCTTCATCAATTTTCAGCAGAAGCTGATTGAGTTGGGAGACGCCGCCTTGGAATCAGACATTTCCAGTAGAATAAAGATAATAATTTTTTTCTAAACTTGCCACAAATTTCCCATTCTTGCTCCGCAAAAAACAGTAAAAGTCACCGACAGTGCATTCTGAAACAGAGAATTCCGTGTCAGAGCAAGAATATTCAAACCCAATCAGCGTAAATCCGCGGGATCCGCGAAATCTGCGGGAGACCAACCATCAGAATTTATGCGGATTTATTTTCCGTAAACTGCATTTTTTTGAATTTTTCCGGATATATAATATATGGAGAGTTTCTTCTCCGCATTTTATTTGTCAGGAAAAAAATTGGAAAACGAGATCTTGATTCAAAACTCAGAGCAGCTCAAGGATAAAATCTATTTGATCCGCGGGGTACAGGTCATGCTGGACAGCGATCTGGCGGAAATCTACGGGTATTCAACAAAAGATTTTAATCGTCAGGTTAAAAACAACATAGAAAAGTTTGATGAAGACTTTATGTTTCAGCTGACTACTGAAGAATATGATTCTTTTTTGAGGTGCAAAATTTTCACCTCAAAAACAGAAACTCGTGGGGGCCGACAATACAATCCCTACGTCTTCACTGAGCAGGGCGTCTACATGCTTATGACTGTCTTAAAGGGGGAGCTTGCGACAAAACAAAGCAAAACACTTGTCCGGCTTTTCAAGCAGATGAAAGACTATGTTGTAGAAAATCAGCAGGTTGTAAGCCAGCGCGATTTCTTGCGGTTGTCTTTGCAGACTGCCGACAACGCACAGAATCTTGTTGCGCTCAGGCAGAAGCTGAATGAAATTGACGATAAGGTTGAAGATGTTGTAAGCAGTCTTGGTGAAATGGTCAGAAAATCAGAGCTGTCTCCAATCATGTTGAATCTTGGAAAACCTGAGATTCCTCCTGGCTGGCTTATTCTGAACGGTCAGCCTGTGGAAAGTGATCTGGCCTATCAGCAGATTTATGGTTTGGCGAATAGAACAATTTACATAGTGGACAATTACATTTCTCTTAAGACACTTGTTTTGTTCAAGAATGCAAAGCAGAATGTTGTGGTGACTGTTTTTTCTGATAATGTGAAAAATGGTCTGCATAAAGTTGAGTTAGATGACTTCTGCAAGGAGTATCCTGGGCTGAAAATTGATGTAAGGCAGGCGGGCGGAATCTTCCACGATCGATACATCATTCTGGACTACAATACTCCTGATGAAAAAATCTATCATTGTGGTTCAAGCTCAAAAGACGGCGGTCGAAAAGTAACGACAATCACATTGACGGAAGATACAAGTGTCTATAGATCCCTGGTCGCAGAATTGTTGAAGAATAAGAGTCTGGTGTTTAAGAAGTAAATGTCATATTTGGATTTTGTGAGAACTCGCTACTATCAGGGGCTTCAGGAAATCTCCTTCCTGGAGCGCGCTTCTCAAATATTTCTATGGCAGCAAGGCCGAGGATGATCTGACCAAGGCGATAGAAGAGCAGGTGCACATCACCCGGAACCTGAGGGAATGGAGGAAGGAACACATGACCGTAGAACAGGAAATAAAGATTCAGGCAAGCTACGCTTATGATGATGGATTTTCCGATGGTGTGAGTCATGGTATCTCCGAGGGAATTTCACAAGGTTCTCACGACAAGGCTGTGGAGACCGCAAGAAAGATGATAGAAAGAAACATGGCTTTTGAGGATATCTGTGAATTGACCGGCTTGTCTTTGAATGAAATTAAACGGATTGTCGTCAGTAATTAAGCGGCTTAACCCTGGGTGTAAGGGCGTAAGTCCACCGCAGTGCAGCGAGGAGGATGAGCGTTAGCGAACCCTGGAAGACGGGTAGACTATTGACGCTTGTTCCTGAAAAATTAAAAAAAAACATTAAAACATATTTACACAATCGGTAATTTATTTTATAAAGACATCACCGTGTATGAACCAGCCCTTAGGTGGGACGACGTCGCTGCGTGGGCAGATTCCGTATGGAACGCTGCAGACTAATTCCGATGGTGGCGTATATGTTCAATCGCGCAGACTACGTGTCAGACAAGGAATGGGAAAAATTCCTTTCATTTTCAAAAGATCTTGAAACTCCAAACATCGTTGTAAATCTTCACACAATCAAGCAGAACTTCATCCGCCTTAAGGATTCTTTTCCTTATGCCAGGATTTACTATGCAATAAAGGCAAATCCAGGGGATCCCGTATTAAAAATGCTTTCAGAGATGGGCAGCTGCTTTGACATTGCAAGCCGCTATGAGCTTGATAAAATCCTTAAGTTTGATGTTAGTCCTGACCGCCTTTCTTACGGCAACACAATCAAGAAGGCAAAGGATATTGCATATTTCTACGAGAAAGGCGTACGCATGTTTGCCACGGACAGCAAGGAAGACCTTAAGAACATTGCAAAGAATGCACCTGGCAGCCGCATTTATGTCCGCATTCTCATCGATACTTCCGCAACTGCAGACTGGCCTTTAAGCCGTAAATTCGGATGTCATCCAGACATGGCCTATGACCTCATCGTCATGGCAAAGGAACTTGGGCTTACTCCGTATGGAATAAGTTTCCATGTAGGCAGCCAGCAGCGTGATATCGGTGTATGGAATGACGCCATTGCAAAGACAAAATACCTTTTCAATTCCCTTGAAGAAGAGGAGGGTATTCGCCTTAGCATGATCAACATGGGCGGAGGATTCCCTGCAAATTATGTTGAGCCTACAAACAATCTTTCCGAGTATGCCCATGAAATCACCCGTTACCTTGAAGAGGACTTTGGTGAAGAAATGCCTGAAATAATCCTGGAACCAGGCCGTTCCCTTGTCGGCGACAGCGGAATCCTTACTTCTGAGGTAATCCTCATCAGCCGCAAGAACAACACGGCCCTTGCCCGCTGGGTATACCAGGATGCCGGAAAATTCAATGGCCTTGTCGAAACCCTGGACGAAGCCATCAAGTATCCTGTGGTTACAGAAAAAGACGGCGGTAAAGAAACTGAAGTGATCCTTGCGGGACCAACCTGCGACAGCATGGACATCATGTACGAGAACATAAAGTACAGGCTTCCAGTCGACCTGAAAATCGGCGACAAACTCTACTGGCTAAGCACAGGTGCCTACACCTCGACTTATGCCTCTGTGGAATTTAATGGATTCCCGCCTATAAAGACTTATTACATGGAGTAAGCAAAAGAGCCCGCACCAACTCGCAAGAGTTGGTGGTAGCGGCTATCCCTGCATGCAATGACTGCTACAGTATTGTAAAAAGTCATTGGCAATTTCTCCCTTTCTCATTGTTGAAAAAATGCCCCCTCTAAATTAAAATGATATTCATGAAAAAAAAGGTGACAGGGTTTATTAGAAAAATAAAAAAGAGAATCTTCTTTGCCCTAAAAAATCCATTTACATATCTGTTCATTTTAATTTCAATTCTTCTTGTAGTGGCTACTTTCATTGTTCACGGATCGGAGCCATATCATCCTGACGGGGAAGTCACCAACTGGCGCGATGCAATCTGGCATTCAGTCGTAGCCGTTGTTGCCGCCTACTATGATTACTACATGAAGACGGTTCCTGGTCGTCTTGCTTCCCTTGGGCTTTTGCTTTTGGGAATGGCCTTCTGGACCATCGTTCTTGGAAAAATTACGGAAAGCATCATGTCCGTTCAGGACAAAAATAATAAGGGGTTGAAAAAACTTAAGCGTATGAAAGGTCATTTTATTCTGTGCGGATGGAGAAAAGATTACGAAGACATTCTTGAAGCCGTTGTAAATTCAAACGGCGACATAACCAATGACATGATTGTTCTTGTCAACAACGGTCCCCTTGAAGAAATAGAAAGGGTTCGTTCCGACAGCCGTTTCCGCGGAATGAAATTCGTGTCGGGGGATTTTTCCGATGCAGATACTTTGAAAAGGGCTTTCATTGGAACTGCTTCCCGGGTCCTCATAATTTCCGATCATTCAGGCGGAACTTCCGAAATGGAAATTGACAGCCGCACGGTTCTTTCCGTCCTTACAATGAAGAACCTTAACCCTAAGGTTTACATTGCCGCAGAACTTCTGAGCGAAAAATTCCAGGAACAACTTAGGATGGCCCACTGCGATGAAATCATCCTTACCACAGAATACGAGCACAGCCTTCTTGCAACCGCATCCAGCGGACAGGGCTACAGCAATGTAATCAAGGCGCTCATAAGCGATGATTCCGATTCAGGCGTTGTAATCGAAGGCATAGCTGCAAGATTCTACGGGACGGAATACAGGAACCTTTCGCTTCACTATGAAACTAAGTCAAAGGGCAGTGAAATACTGGTGGGAATCTTTCCTCCGGGAAGCGAGCCAATCCTTACTCCTAAGGATGACTATGTGATTCCTGAAAAAGCAAAGGCCGTGATCATCAGGGCAAGGGAAGCGGAAATCGAAAATGCGTAAGAAGAAGAAAAAGGGGGCTGCCGGAATAAAAAGGGCGGCAAAGGTTTTACTTCGCAATCCGGTTGTCCTTGGATACATTGCCCTTGTAGTGTTCATCTATTGTGCCCTTGCCGTTGTCTATACTTTTGAAACCCAGACGGGCAGCGGAATCGTTACGAAGATGGACACCTTCTGGTTCATGTGCGTTGCCGTATGTGCCGGTTATTTTGAATTCGTCTGTGAATCAATTCCCGGTCGTTGTGCGGCAATTTCGCTGCTCATTGTAGGAACCATGGTTTTCGGTTACATAAGGGGTCAGGTTGCCTCTATGTTTGTTGATATGGCTGAGAAAAAAAATAAAGGGTTAGGTAAATTGAAAAATCTAAAGGGACATTTCGTTATCTGCGGCTGGAGAAACGGCTTTGAAAACATTCTTGAAACGGTAATGGCAAGTAATCCTGACATTACTCCGGACATGATTGTCCTTGTAAATGAAGCTGCGGAACATATAGAGGCGCTTAAAAGCGACGACAGGTTTAAGGAAATCAATTATGTTGCCGGCGATTTTACCGATGAATCAACTTTGCGTCGTGCCCACATTGAATCTGCAGCCCGTGCCCTTGTCATCTGCGACCATTCAAAAAAATATTCGAGCCTTGAAATCGACAGCCGTACAGTTCTTGCGGTTTTGACAATAGAAAACATGAGCCGCGGAATCTATGTTGTTGCAGAACTTTTGAGCGGAAAATTTGAAAAGCATCTTCGCATGGCTCACTGTGACGAAATAATCCTTACTCAGGATTATGAAAGAAGCCTTCTTGCTACTGCTTCCAACGGCATGGGCTATTCAACCGTAATTTCAAGTTTTATCAGTGATGATGCAGACAGCGGCATCCTCATCTATGACATTGAAAAGGATTTTACAGGATCAACTTTCGGCGACCTTAAGAAATATGAAAACGAAAAACACCGTGAAAGGGGAGTGCTTGTTGGCGTTCTCCTCAATTCAGGAAACTTTCACCTTAGAAGGCAGGAAGCTTTGCGTGAGGCTCAGAAGAATCCTAACATGACCACAATCATCAGCAACCTTCAGAAGGTAAAGAATTTAAAGAGCAATGAACCTGTTCTTGCACCTTCCGCAGACTTTGTTGTTCCAAAGCATTCCAAGGCAATTTTTGTAAGGGGGAAATAAATGGGAAAGGCAGATTTTGAAGAAGTTCTTCCTAAAATCGTAAAGATTGCGCTGTTCAATGATTTTGACCCTGCAAAGGAAAATGACCGTCGCATACTTGAAATCGTATACGACAATGTTTCAATAAAAAACTATAAGGCCGGTGAAGTAATCATCAATGAAGGTGATTTCGGTGATGAATTCTATATCCTCAGTTCTGGAAAGGTTCATATTTCAAAAAGCACCCTTTCAGGAGATGCCCTTGCCCTTGCAGATCTGGACGATTCCATGAACATCTTCTTTGGTGAAACAGCCCTCATCAGCAATGACGAGCGTACCGCAACGGTAACGGCCCTGTCCGACTGCCGTGTTCTTGTCCTTACAAGAAAGAGTTTTGATTCCATCTGCGAAGCGGAGCCGGTGTTCGGGTACAAGGTTCTTAAAGTCCTTGCAGGCCGCCTGTCCAACACCATCCGCAGCGTAAACAGGGACAAGACGGTTCTCTACGAGGCCCTTTTCAACGAGATTTCAATGTCCTCCTAGGTCCCTGTAATCTTGTGCAGACCTTGTTTTTTCTATATTATTGAGGCATTACTTTTTGATACTAATTTTTTAGGAGATTTTATATGGCACGTACACACTATATCGCCGGAAATTGGAAGATGAACACATCAAAGGCAGAAGCAGTAGCTCTCGCAACTGACCTTGTTGCAGCTCTTAAGGGCAAGACAAACAAGTTCATGATTGGTGTTCCATTCGTATACCTTGATGCAGTTGCACAGGTAGTAAAGGGTTCAAACATCATTCTCGCAGCTCAGGACTGTGCTGCTACAGACAATGGTGCACATACAGGTGAAGTTTCTTGCGCAATGCTCAAGGACATCGGATGCCAGTGCGTAATCCTCGGTCACTCAGAACGCCGCCACGAAATCGGTGAATCAGACGAACTCATCAACAAGAAGGTTCGCAAGGCTCTTGCTTCAGGACTCGAAGTAGACCTTTGTATCGGTGAACTCCTTGCAGAACGCGAAGCAGGTGAAGCAGAACAGGTTTGTGCTTTCCAGCTTTCAGCAGGTCTTGCTGGTGTTACAGCAGAACAGATGAAGAACGTAACAATCGCTTACGAACCAGTATGGGCTATTGGAACTGGCAAGACAGCTACTCCAGCTGACGCACAGGCTATCCACAAGTTCATCCGCTCATACATTGCAAAGCTCTACGACCAGAAGGTTGCTGATGAAGTAATCATCCAGTACGGTGGATCAATGAAGGCTGAAAATGCAAAGGATCTTCTTGCACAGGAAGACATCGACGGTGGTCTCATCGGTGGTGCTTCTTTGAAGGCTGCAACATTCGTTCCAATCTGCGAATGCTAATTAAAGCATAATTTTTATGCCGTAAATGCATCTTTTGCTTGAATTAACAAGTGAAAGGTGCATTTTTTTTACCCACAATTCATAATTCATAATTCCACTTGAATTTTTAGTCCTTATTCTTTATTATGTTTAAACTAATTTTTAAATAATTTATTTGGAGATAAAAATGGGTGTTGTTAAGACAGTTTTGCTCGTAGCATTTGTAATCGTATGTATTCTTTCTATCCTTCTCGTACTTGTTCAGAATGATGAAAGCAACGGTATGGGATCTGCATTCGGTGGCGGAAACAGCGCAGCATTCGGTGCTCATTCAGGTAGCGTACTTAAGAAGACAACAGGTGTTCTTGTAGTTCTTTTCTTTGTAATCACAATTGGACTCGGTCTTGTAAACAAGGCATCTGACAAGGAAGACCTTTCTTCTACAGCTGCTGCAGTTCAGGACGAAGTTAAGTCTGCAGCAGAAGAAGCTGGCAACTGGCTTGAAAACGAACTTTCAGGTTCAACAGCTACAGTAGAACAGTCTGCTGAATAATAAAAATATTCGGGTTTGATATATGAATTTTAGCAAGATTTTTTCGCCAAAGAGTGTTATACTAGACTTACAGAGCGAAGAAAAGGATAAGCTTTTTGAGGAACTTGTCCAGGCTATTCATGATGCAAACCCAAACCTTGACCGGGAAGAAGTTTTGGCTTCTGTCCTGGACAGGGAAAGCAAGATGACAACGGGCATCATGCACTCCATTGGAGTTCCACACGGCAACAGCAAGTCTGTAAAAGGCTGTGTGGGTGCCGTTGGAATCAGCCGGAAGGGGATTAACTATGAATCCCTTGACGGACAGCCTGTACATTATGTATTCATGCTGATCTGCGGACAGGGTGAAGACGAATTGCATCTTGAAGTCTTAAAGGAGCTGGCAGTCCTCTTGCAGGACAAACAGTTCATGGAAGATTTGGAGAATGCAAGGGAGCCTCAGGAAGTTTACAATCTGCTGTGTCGTTCTGAATAACATCAGGTAAAAGGTATGTGTATATGGCTGCAGAAGAAGTAGATGTAATCAAGCATCTTATTGAGGTTGAACGAGAGGCTTCTGAAATTGTTCTTGAAGCCCAGAAAAAGGCCGACACTCTTGTTAATTCTGCCAAATCTCAGGCAGATGAAGAATTCCGTAAATCCTATTCAAAACTGGTAGAAGAAGTTGACTCACAGGAAAACTCTGCCAGAGAAAAAATCAATTCACAGCACAATTCAGAAATCCAGAATTACAGGGAATCCCTGAATGACCTTCAGAAGGATGCTTCTGGTTTCAATTCCTTATTAGATTCGATTTTATTTGCATAGGGCAGGTGGACTATGGCTATGATGGATAAATCAGCCGAAGATTCTTATGTCTATGCAAAAGCAAGCGGAATGCTTGCCAAATCTTATGTAGGTGACAGAGCAAGGGAGTTGTTTTCCTTTAATTCCCTTCAAGAATTGTGGTCGTTTCTTTTTAAGACAGAAGTTCCCGTTGTTCCGGAGGCATTGCTTGCCCGTGCCCTCGAAAAAGAGGCATTCGACACTTTTGTCCTTCAGTACAGAAAACTCATTGAATGTTACTCGGAGCCAAAACCGGTCCTGACTGCTTTGCTTCACGGCTACGATTATGAAAACATCAAGGACATTGGGGCTGCAATTTCCCTTAAGGAAAGCAAACTTCCGGAAGTGAACCGTATTAATCCATTCAACCTCATAAACTATGACAAATGGCCTGATCTTAAGGCAATGACTGCAGAAACTCCTTTGGAATGGTACTCTTCAGCCGTAGACATTAAGGAACAGCACATTGTAAACCATAAGATTGACTGTCAGAACGTTATCGAGATGGTAAAGGCTCTTGATAAAGTTGAACTTTCCTGCAGAAAAGACGTAAAAAAACTTGTTTCAGAAAAACTCATAATTGAAAATATTGTTTGGGCAATTCGCCTGAGATTGTATTACAATATGAGTTCAGAGGAAATAATTCCTTTGCTCGCATATTCGACTTCAGAAAAGGATTTGAACGACTATCTTGTTCAGGATGCTTTGGAAGTATTGGATCTTCCACTTGACGATTATGATAGCTGGAAGAAATGGAAATACAGCCAGCTCCTTAATCCTCATGATGAAGGTTCTCCATGGACGGTTGATCCGGGGTGGATTGCCACTGCTTTCAAGACTGTCTATGTGGGCAAGGCAAGAAGAATGTTCCATCAATATCCTTTTACCTGCTGTCCTATGGTTTGCTGGTTCATCATAAAGCAGGATGAACTGGATAACATAAGGACTGCTTCTGAAAGCCTCAGGCTAAAAATTGATTCAAGTCAGGCAATGCGAACTGTTGGAATTATGGAGGTGAACAATGGCTAGAACAACTGCAATGCGTCTTATTGAACTCATGATTTTCCGCCAGGACATAGACAAGATATTGAAATATCTTGGAGAAATGGGGGATTTTCAGTTTCAGCAGGATTTCAGCATTTCTTCAGATGCAAAGGCAAGCAACCCTGATCAGGAAATTTTTGATAGCCTTCAGCAGGCCAGGACAAATTTGGGCCTAGATGACCTTGGATGCCTGAAAGGAAATATCAGCCTTCCCGTTGACGAGGACAAGGAAATTGCCCAAAAGATTACTGCTGCCGTTGCCAAGCTCCATGAGCAGGAGCTTTCCGCAGCAGAAGAAGAAAAGCGTGCTTCGGCAGAATATAAGGAAGCCCAGGCTTTTTCAAAGCTTCAGGTTTCCTATTCGGATCTTGAATCCCTTTCGTTCCTTACGCTCAGAATAGGAAAAATAGAACCTGAAAAAATCGACGAGCTTAAGAAAAAAGCCGGAAACAATTTTACCCTTGTGGCTTTGGGTGATGACAGAACAAGGGTGCTTGCTGCCTGTTCAAAAAAATCAAGGTCTGTCATGGACGGCATCCTTAAGAATTCTGGTTTTGTTGAAGTTGAAATCCCAAAGGAATTCAAGGGAATCCCTGAAAATGTTTTGGAAATCCTTAGGAAAAATTCTGATGATGCAAAATCTGCCCTTGAAGAGATTCAGGCTGAAAGAAAAAATTACGCAGAAACTCATAAAGATGAACTTTACAGATTGCTCCAGTGCTATTGTGTTGCCAAGCAGATTACTGAAGTTAAAAACAATCTTGAATCTACCGAATACATCTACAGGCTTACTGGTTGGATTCCAGCCTATGAGGCAAAGGAAGTTTCAAAGAAAATTGACGAGCTTACTTCAAGCCGTTCTGCCGTAAGGGAATACCTTCCTTCAGAAGTTCCAAGTGTTTTGGCTGGCGAAGAAAAGGTTCCTGTTCAGGTAAAGCACGGTGCCCTCATCAAGAATTTTGAACGAATGATTTTCAGCTACGGTTCGCCTTTGTACGGAACCATCGATCCAACACCTTTCGTTGCCGTTTTCTTCACGATTCTTTTTGGAATCATGTTCGGCGATGCAGGCCAGGGACTCTGTTTCCTTGTCATCGGTATCTTGAGCTGCCTTAAGAAAATCAAGATTTCCGGGTGGGAAAAATTCGGTCCGGTTCTTTGCTGCATAGGCGTAAGTTCAACGATAATGGGCCTTCTTACAGGCGAGTTCTTTGCTAACGAAACTATCCTTGAACCTTTTGCCATGTGGGTAACTGGTATCTTTGGACATCCTCACGCCCCTATACTCCACATGATGCCTTCAAGTGATCCTCATTCCATTACAAGAATGTTCGCTTTCTTTGGCTTTACGATTGGAGTTGGTTTCCTCATCAACACTTGCGGTCTTTTGATCAACATTTCAAATCAGATTTCCCTCAAGCGCTGGGGAAGGGTATTCTTTGGAAAAACTGGACTTTCAGGTGCAGTTTTCTTCTGGTATGTGGTTGCCTTTGCCCTCCGCATAGCCTTCTTTGGACACTCTCCTCAGGTCTATGATTTCGTAGTCATTCTTGGAACCCTTTTGATTTCTGCTTTTGCTGAACCTCTTGAAAGGCTTATTGAAAAGGAAAGTCCTGTTCTTGAAAACGGCCTTCTTTCCGCCATCATCGGCGCAGTAGTTGAAATAATTGAAATTGTATCTTCATACCTTTCAAATACAGTCAGCTTTGTCCGTGTAGGTGCTTTTGCCCTGGCTCATGCCGTTCTCGGTTACATTATAAATTCTCTGGTGGAGATTACTCCGGGACCAGGTGGAATTGCTGTGGCCATAGTCGGTAATGCAATCGTCGTTGTTCTTGAAGGAATGATCGTAGCAATCCAGGTAGTCCGCCTCCAGTACTATGAGTTCTTCTCAAAGTTCTTTAGCGAGACTGGCCGTGAATTCAAGCCATTCAGATTTGAATATAGATAAACTAACATATAGGAGTTTTTTATGAAGAAATTTATCACTGTTTTGACAACATTGATGGTAATGGGCGCTGCATGTCTTTTCGCAGAAGATGCAGAAAAAGCACAGGCTGCTGCTGCAGGTGCAGGTAGTGCAATCAAGTACATTGCCGCTGCTATCGCCGTAGGTATTGCATGTATCGGTGGTGGTGCTGCCGTAGGTAAGATCGGTAGTGCAGCTATGGGTGCCATGGCAGAAAACGCAGAACTTTCAGGAAAGGCTCTTCCTTTCGTAGGTCTTGCTGAAGGTATCTGTCTCTGGGGCTTCCTTGTTGCTCTCTTCATCATCATCATGTAATTGAAGGATGAATTATTTTGTAATAGGCGAACGGGAAATTGTCCTTGGATTTAACCTTGCGGGAGTTCAGGGACAGCCTGTGAGCAACCGACAGGAAGCATTGGATGCCTTTAACCTTCATACAGGTCAGGTTAACGACATGCGTGCTTCCGTCGAATCGGAAAGACCAAAAGTTCTCATTTTGACAGAAGATGTTGCCGACATGCTTGCTGAAGAAATTCAGGCGTGGCAGATGAAGGGAAAATCTCCTTTGATAGTAGAGATTCCTGGATTAAACGGTCACATTCCAGGTAGAAAGACACTTACAGATTCCATAAGGGAAGCTGTAGGAATTAATGTCTAGCTTTTAGTTTTTATATTTTTATTCAGGTTGTAATATATGGAAGAATTACGCTCTACAGATGTTCTTGACAGGGAAATCCGTGCTGACAGCGAAAAGAAGGCAGCTGAAATCCTTTCAAGAGCAGAAGAAAATGCAAAGTCAATTCTCAGTGAAGTTCAGAACAGGATTCTGAAGGCTAAGGAAGAAGTTGACGCCGCCTCTAAGAAACGTCTTGGAGTTCTTGAGAAGAATCTCAATGCTTCCCTTCCATTGGAAAAGCAGCGTTACTTGGTTTCATTCATCAATGATTCAATTGTTGAAGCCATGAAAACTCACATTGAAAATCTTGATTCCTCTAAAAAGGAACAGCTTATAGAAAATCTTGCAAAGAAGGCAAAGTCTGTGACTGGCGATGTAAAGGTTAATGCCCTTGCAACCGGTAACATGACAAAAGCAAGTGCGGAAAAAATCCTCAAAAGCGTTTATGGTTCGGCCTGCACAAAGGTGGAGGAAAACCACAAGCACGATGACGATGATCTGCTTGCTTACGGAATCATTTTGACTACTGAAGACAGAAAGATTACATGCCGCCTTACTCTTGAAGAAAAAACAAACGAAATACTCAGTCAGAAAAGGGAACAGCTTGCCCTTGCACTTTTTGGCGGGAGGTTGCCTGAATGATCGAAGGTAAAATTACACGCATATCTGGTCCTATCGTTTATGCAGAAGGCCTTGAAAAATGCGGTCTTTATGATGTTGTTGATGTAGGTGAAAACAAGCTTATTGGTGAAATCATCCGCCAGAATGAAGGCATGGCAACAATCCAGGTTTACGAGGATGTAAGCGGAATGCACATCGGTGAATCTGTTGTTTCAAATGAACGCCCACTTTCCGTAAGGCTTGGTCCAGGTCTTGTTGGCACAATCTATGACGGAATCCAGCGTCCGTTAAAGGAAATGTATGAAGACAAGGGTGCATTCCTTTTGCCAGGTCAGCGCACATCTCCAATTGACGAAAACAAGAAATGGGATTTTGTTCCAACAGCAAAGGAAGGGGATTCAATTGCTCCTGGTTTTGTTCTTGGTACGGTTCAGGAAACAGGTTCCATTGTTCATAAGATTATGGTTCCTCCTGCAATCAAGGGAAAGACTCTTGCCACTTTCAAAGGTGCAGGTTCCTATACCGTTGATGAAGTAATCGGAACTACAGAATTCGGCGAAGAACTCAAGCTTTCCCACTACTGGCCGTTGAGAAAACCTCGTCCATTCCTTGAAAAGCTTGAAGTTAATCAGCCTCTTGTTACAGGACAGCGCGTAATCGATGTTTTCTTCCCCCTTTCAAAGGGTGGTACTGCCGCAATTCCAGGTGGATTCGGTACAGGAAAGACAATGACTCAGCATGCCGTTGCAAAATGGTGTGATGCAGACCTTATCGTTTACATCGGTTGCGGTGAACGCGGAAACGAAATGACCGATGTTCTTACGGAATTCCCAACCTTGATTGACCCAAGGACTGGCCGTTCCCTCATGGAAAGAACAATCCTCATTGCAAATACATCAAACATGCCGGTTGCCGCCCGTGAAGTTTCCCTCTATTCGGGAATCACTCTTGCGGAATATTACCGCGACATGGGACTTCATGTTGCAATCATGGCAGACAGTACATCCCGCTGGGCAGAAGCTTTGCGTGAACTTTCCGGGCGTATGGAAGAAATGCCTGCGGAAGAAGGATATCCTGCATACCTTCCAACCCGTCTTGCTGAATTCTATGAACGCGCAGGTAGGGTAAACACCCTCTGCAACAAGGAAGGTTCAGTTTCCGTTATCGGTGCCGTAAGCCCTGCTGGCGGTGACTTCTCCGAACCTGTTACACAGCATACAAAACGCTTCATCCGCTGTTTCTGGGCTTTGGAGCGCGAACTTGCAAATGCACGCCATTATCCTGCCATCGGCTGGATTGATTCATATTCGGAATACGCAGAAGAAATCAAGGAATGGTGGGACAAGTTTGACCCTCAGTGGGCAACTGTACGCATCAAGGCCCTGGACCTCCTCAAAAAGGAACAGAGGCTTCAGCAGATTGTTCGCCTTATCGGTGCAGATGCTTTGCCTGATGCAGACCGCCTTGTTCTCATTGTCAGTGAAATGATCAAGAACGGCTTCCTTCAGCAGAATGCCTTTGATGCAATCGATGCATATTCGGTTCCTCAGAAGCAGCTTAAGATTCTTCTTCTCATAATGGATTTCTATGCCAAGGCACTTAATGTTGTAAAGGCAGGTTGTCCTTTGCTCAAGGTTTCTGAACTTTCAGTAAGAAATGAAATTGTTCGTGCAAAGCTTACTGTTCCTAATGACAACTTGGATATGCTCACTGTTATCGGTTCACATCTTGAAGAACAGTTTGCAGAACTTGAGCGCATGTATCGCAAGGATACCTTAATTTAAAAGGATGGATTCTAATGAAAGGAATTGAATATTCAGGACTTGAGTCCGTTGACGGACCAATCGTTGTTGTAAAGCGCAGTGAAAATTCATCCTATGATGAAGTTGTATATGTCCGCGATAAATTCGGTGAAAAACGCACCGGAAGAATCATCGACCTGAACGAAGAAAACGCCGTAGTTCAGATTTTCGGAACAACAACAGGTCTTGACCTTGAAAGCACTACCGTTGAATTCCTTGAGGAACCAATGGAACTTCGTGTTGGAAAGGGACTTCTTGGACGCATTTTCAACGGCCTTGGAAAACCAATCGACGGATATCCGGAAATCATCAGCGACAAGAAGGTAAATGTTAACGGCTGTCCTATAAATCCTTATGCCCGCGTTTACCCAAGGGACTTCATTCAGACAGGAATTTCTTCCATCGACGGAATGAACACCCTCATCCGTGGACAGAAACTTCCAATCTTCAGCGGAAACGGTCTTCCCCACAACAAGCTTGCAGCCCAGATCATCCGTCAGGCAAAGCTTAAGGGAAGCGATGAAGACTTCGTTATGGTTTTTGCCGGCATGGGCATCAAGTACGATGTTTCACAGTTCTTCAAGCACACTTTCGAAGAATCCGGTGTTCTTTCAAAGGTTGTAATGTTCCAGTCTCTGGCTGACGCTCCTTCCATTGAACGCATCATTACTCCTCGCTGTGCCCTTACTGCTGCAGAATACCTTGCCTACGAATGCAACATGCATGTTCTTGTCGTAATGACAGACATGACCAACTACTGCGAAGCCCTCCGTGAAATTTCAACGACCCGCGGAGAAGTTCCAGGCCGCAAGGGATATCCTGGATACCTCTATTCGAACCTGGCGGAACTTTACGAACGAGCTGGAAAAGTTCAGGGATCTACTGGTTCAATTACACAGATTCCAATTCTTTCCATGCCAAACGATGACATTTCTCATCCAATTCCTGACCTTACGGGTTACATTACTGAAGGCCAGATTGTTCTTGACCGCGAAATGAGCCAGAAGGGCATGTATCCTCCTGTTGCAGGTCTTCCATCACTTTCCCGCCTTATGAAGGACGGTATCGGTGACGGCATGACCCGCGAGGATCACGCTCCGGTTTCAAGCCAGCTCTTTGCCGCCTACAGCAAGGTTAAGACAATCCGAAACCTGGCTTCCATCATCGGTGAAGAAGAACTCAGTCCTTTGGACCAGCTTTACCTTAAGTTTGGAAACGAACTGGAAGCAAAGTTCTTTACTCAGGGCGAATACGAGGACAGAAGCATCGAGGAAACCCTTGATTTGGGATGGAAACTTCTTTCCATTCTTCCTCGCGAAGAACTCTACCGCATCAAGGATGAACTCATCGACAAATATATGGTAAAGGAAGCAAATGGCTAAACTTAACATCGCTCCAACAAAATCAAATCTCCTCAACATAAAGGAACAGCTTGCAATTTCCACCGAAGGCTACGACCTTCTTGAACAGAAGCGCGAAATCCTCGTAATGGAACTCATGCGCATTGTTGAAAAGGTTAAGCTTCTTGAAGTGGAAATGGATAAATGTTCTGCAAGGGCATATCCGGCCCTAAAGAAAATGCTCCTTAAAGTTGGTGGAGACCGTGTTGAGCGTATTGCCCATGGAGTTGAATACGACTACGAACTGACAAAGAAGCCTGTTACCATCGGAGGAATGAGCTTTACCACCATCGATGTAAATCTTCCTGAAAAACAGCTTTTTTCTTCGTTCAAGGGATCTTTTGCGGACAGCGATGAAGTAATGTCTGATTTCTTTGACTACCTTGTTCTGATTACCCGAATGGCAAGCATCAGGACCATTGCCTGGAGACTTGCCCTTGAAGTAAAGAAAACTCAGCGCCGTGTTAATGCCTTGGATAAAATGGTAATTCCACAGGACAAGGAAACGGTAAAATACATTGAAAGCGTCCTTGAAGAAAGGGAACGCGACAATATCTTCGTAATGAAGTCCCTGAAGAAAAAACAGGGCTCAAAATAAAGCCATGCTGGATTCACTCTTTCAAAAAGTTCTTGTTTGCTACAACGGTTCAAAATCTTCTCTCAATGCAGTCCTGTACGCAATAATGATGGCAAAAATCTATAAATGTACCCTCAAAGTCATTTATGTTGTGGACAGTGCTTCCATAAAGCAGCTTTCAATCTCAAAATTCCTTGTTGCAGAAGAAGCAGAAGAAACCTCCAGGTGCCTTGAAGAAGACGGCAGGAAAAACCTTGAATATGTAAAGGAACTTGCAGGTCAGAAAGGGGTGGAGGTGGAAACAGAAATCCTTCACGGGGCCGTATGGTCGGAAATCATCCATGCAGCAGATGTATGGAAATCGGACCTGATTCTGCTTGGCGGCTCCGTAGGGGCAAGTTCTTCCTATTCCGTTCAGGAAACCGTTTCAAAGCAGGACAGCGAAATCATTGGCAGCGCCCATTGTTCCGTAATGGTTGTAAGGGATCCCTACATCAGCCATAAATTCCGTCTTTTATAACGATTTATTATTAAATAATCTTCTTTTTTTTACACTATCCTTTTTTTTGTCGATTTCTGCCTTATAATCAATCCCATGAGAGTATTGTTTATCGACGATGATGTCAGGTCTTCCCAGACTGTTTCTGAGCTTCTAAAGAAGAACAGGTTTGGTGTGGACAAGGCTTTTTCAGGCGAAGAAGGGCTTAAATACGCATTGTCAGGGAATCACGATATTATTATCCTCGAAAATAAACTTCCTGACATGGACGGATTGTCCCTTGTTCAGAAAATTAGAAGTGCAGGAATCTGTGTTCCTGTAATGTTCCTTTCGGAAAAAGTTGAAAGCAAGGATATTGTTGGGGGCCTTTATGCGGGTGCCGACGACTATCTTACAAAACCATATAATCCCGATGAATTCATCGCCCGTGTTTATGCCCTTACCAGAAGAAAGGGAGAAATCAGAAGCGAAAAGATGTCTTTCGGTGATTTTGTTCTTGATAAGAGTTCCTGCGAGATTCAGAATGCGGCGGGAGAATCCATAAAGCTTTCCCTTAAGGAACTTTTGATTGCGACTCTTCTCTTTGAAAACCCAAGGCAGATTATCCGCAAGGAAGAAATCATTGACAAAATCTGGGGTGGGGATAGTGACGCAGAATACAATAATGTGGAAGTCTACATTTCCTTCCTTAGAAAAAAAATGGAGCAGCTTAAAGTCCATGTAGTCATAAGGACTGCACGAGGACTTGGCTACTCCCTTGAAGAAACCAACTGACGGTTTGTTTTTCATGCCGTCAGCCGAGTCTTTTAGAAATTAGTCCTGAAACCGATTGTTCCCGAAATTGATTTTGAAGGGGAGTCCTTTATTTCCTTTGTATCAACGGAAAGGGATGCTGCGACTTTGCCTCCAAACACTTCCATATCTGCATATGTGGTGATGATCACGGTTTTTTCAGCATCCTTTATTGTTGATGCAGGGTGAGATTTAAGTTCCCCGCTGTCAAAGGATGTCATTACCATTGTTCCGTGTATTCCTGCGTTGAGTTTTAATGAACCTATGCAGAGGTTTTCGTTTACAATGTTCAAGTTGCATCCCATAACATTGTCTTCAGAAGGATGCTTGAAGATGAATGTCCTCAAGTAAACCATTTCTCCTGCTGTCCTAACAGGTATGCTGAATACTGAAGGGTTAAAGTAGCAGTCGCCCACTGGAATCCTTGGTTCTACAAGGATGTGGAAATTCTTCATGTTGATCGAATCGTCATTGTCTTCGCTTTTCTTAAGGTAGATGCCGTCAACTCCAAATTGGGTGTGGAGGGCGAATGTTTTTTTATGGCCGAAGAGGGCGTTGATTCCGGCGTGGAACTGGGCTTCGTTCATGCTGAGGAAACTGTCCGAATCATCGTCCAAACCGGTAGGGAATGCAAGTCCAGCAATTGCATCGATTGTTGCATAGTCAAAGAGACCTGCAAGCCTCATGTCAAAGTTGATTGCGTCTGTTTCTTCCTGCTGAAGCTTGTACATTTCGTTCTTGTGGAGGGAAATGGAAGCCACCTTGTTTCCGTTGGAATGGTAGGTGTATGAAATGCCGTTTGTGTATAGAGGAAAGATGTAGGCACCTTCAATTCCGTGATAACTTTCTGTTAAATTTGAACTGATTTTCGAGATTCCAAACTGTCTCTGAAGGAAGATGTCTGAACCGAATGGTTCGTAGTTTCCCTTGAAAACCGAAAGGTAGTGGGAACCGTTGTCTCCTGTAAATTTATATGTTGCAGAAAGTTCTTCGATTCTGAAGATTGCATTCATGTTTGTAAGGTCTTTTTCAAAAAGGCCTTCGGTTACGATGTAGAATTCTCCGCGAAGGAAAAGCTTTCCTGAAAAGTCAAACAGTCCTGCAAAATATGATTCTGTTGTGCATTGTGGGTCGTAATCATTGCGTTCTGGATTTGGTGCTACAGTCGTGAAGAAACCCGTAGTTCCGCTGAAAAAAGGTTTTTCAATTTCCAATGAGAAGGCCGCTGCTGCTGCCATAAAAGAAAGGGCTGCTGCAAAAATCGTTCGTTTCAAATTATCCTCCAAAGGCAGAAATATTCCACCTCTCATAGAATTTTCGGTATTTAAAACGAAAAATTAAGGGATTTATTGAGGAGGAATAGTTTTAGGCTATGGATAAAATAGAAGAAAACGAACTGAAAATCTCCAAAATCTTGATTTGCTGCGATTTTGAAATCATTTTCTGGCAGTTAATCCATGAATGTCCATGAATATCCGCCGTTTTGCCAGCAATTCCCGCGGAAATAGCATTTTAAAAAAAACTTAAAAAAGTAATAACTCAAACTTGAATTATGAAAAATATCAGATTACAATATGAGTTATGAGTGATTATCTTGACGCTAATAATGAAGAACTTCTCAAAGATTTTTTTGCCGAAGCTGAACAGCAGGTAGAAACTCTGGAAAGCAATATTCTTGTTATTGAGAATGATCCTTCCAATCATGATGCTATTGATGAAATTTTCCGCGCGGCTCATACATTGAAGGGTGGCTCTGCTACTGTTGAAATGACCGAGCTTGCAAGCTTCTGTCATGATGTAGAAGATTTGCTTGATGCCTTGAGAGGAAATTTAGTTGAAGTTACTGAACCTATCGTTGACACTCTGCTTACTTCAATAGATACGATTAAGACCATGCTTGAGGCAAGAAGCAATGGCTCCATCTATGACGGAGACATTAGCCCTCTCGTGGAAAAGATTAATTCTTATATTCCTGCAAAGGATAAGAAAGAAAAGAAGAAGAGCGGTGTAAGCCTTCCAGCCGGAATGGTTGGTGCAAAACCTGCTCCAGAGCCAGTTGCTCCTGCCGCTCCAGCAGCCGTTGACAATGGCATGCCTCCTTTGCCAGTTCTTACAGAAGAAGAATTTGCAGAGCTTAAGGATGCTGCCGGTGCTGACCAGAAGCTTTGGACTGTCAATGTTACTTTTGATGAATCAAACCCAATGAATAGCGTTGGTGGCATTCAGGTTTTTGCTGCCCTTAAGAATTTGGGTACCGTCCTTAAGACTGTTCCTGATTTTGAGGCACTTTACGAGGATGAATTCCATCCTCAGGTTGTATATTATGTTGCAGCTTCCTGTGAAGGCGGCGATCTTGAAGATGTCGCATTCCTTGATGATGTTACAACAGCTGTAGATGCTCAGATTGCAGGAAAGCCGTCTGATGCTCCTGCAGCCGCACCTGCACCAGCTCCTGCTCCAGTAGCAGCTGCTCCAACTCCAACTCCAGCTCCAGCTCCAGTAGCTGCCGCACCTGCAGCACCAGCCGTAGAAGAACCTAAAGCAGCTCCTGCTCCAGCACCAGAAAAGGCCGCTGAACCAGCAGCAGAGGCTCCTAAGGCAGATGCAAAGAAGCCGGCAGCAGCAACAGGTCATGCAACTCAGACAGGTTCAATTCTCCGCGTTGATTCAAAGCGCGTAGATAACCTTATGAACCTTGTTTCCGAAACAGTTATCACAAAGGCCGCCTTCAACCAGAACGGACTCCACATGGCTGACCTTCAGGTTAAGTTCCAGGCCCTCAACAATACCTTCAAGGAAAAACAGCACCGCATCTTCGAAGCCATTCCGAAATATCTTGAACAGCTTCAGAACGGTTCTTCAATGAAGGACATCCGCCAGAAGTATACTGAAGATTTCGGTACTATCGGCAACTGGTTCGATGCTTTTGAAAACGACTTTAAGATTTCATCTACAAAATACCGTTCCACAACACAGAACCTTGGACGCATTTCAAGCGAACTCCAGGAAGGTGTCATGAAGATCCGAATGGTTCCTATCGGAACTATCTTCAACCGTTTCCCTCGTGTTGTTCGTGACCTTAGCCGTGATCTTGGCCGTAAGGTTAACCTTGTTATTGAAGGTGAAGAAACAGAACTTGATAAGACTGTTGTGGACGACCTTCTTGATCCAATCATGCACTGTGTCCGCAACTCAGTTGACCATGGTATTGAAACACCGGAAGAACGCGCTGCTGCAGGCAAAGATGAAACAGGTACACTTATCCTTAAGGCTTCAAACGAAGGCAACATGATTGTCATCGACATCATGGATGACGGACAGGGTATTGAAGTTGAAAAGGTTAGAAATAAGGCAATCCAGAAGGGGCTCATCAGTCCTAACAAGGTCCTTTCAAACCAGGATGCCTACAACCTTATTTTCCTTCCAGGTTTCTCTACACGCGACAAGATCAGCAATGTCTCAGGACGCGGTGTTGGTCTCGATGTAGTTAAGACAATGGTTGAAAAGCTTAAGGGTACAATCAGCGTTACAAGCGAAAAGGGCAAGGGATCAAAGTTCTCTATCCGCCTTCCACTTACACTTGCAATCATCCAGGGCCTTTTGGTTCGCGTCGGAAAAGAAGTTTACTCTATTCCTATTGCAAATGTTATTGAAAGCCAGCGCGTAAAGAAGGAAACAATCAATACAATTGACAACTATGAAGTTCTCAATGTTCGTAATGAAGTTATTTCCATCCTACGCCTTGGCAGACTTTTCAACATCAGAAAAACAGACGACGATGAATATTGCTTCATTGTTATTGTCGGTTCAGCAGAAAAGAAAATCGGTGTCATGGTAGACGCCCTTATCGGTGAAGAAGATGTGGTTATCAAGCCTCTTGAATCTCAGTTCACTTCTTCCCCTGGTATTGCAGGTGCTACAGTTCTTGGTGACGGTTCCGTTTCTCTTATTGTTGATGTAAACCAGCTTCTTGAACTTGGCGTTAAGCAGGAACTTGACGCACAGCAGATTCGTGAAGCAGAAGCAATGAAGTCTTCGGCAAGAAGTTAAGGAGAGATAAATGGCTACAATTCAGGAAAAACTTAGCGTTCTTGCAAATACAATGGACAGGGCTGAAGATTTAACAAATGAACAGCTCGCTCAGGAAAAGAAAAAGCTCTCTATCGTAGACTACAAGATGGTAACATTCACTCTTGCAGGGAAGGATTATGCCATCGACATCATGAAGGTAAAGGAAATTGCAAAAGCCGGATGCTTTACTTATGTTCCAAATGCACTTCCTTTCGTTCTTGGCGTATACAATCTCCGCGGTGACATCATTCCTATCATCGACCTGAGACTTTTCTTTAACAGTGCTGTACCTGAACATGAGGATAATTTCCTTGAGAACATGCTCATCGTTACAGTTGGTGAACAGACTTTCGGTGTTGTCGTTGACGAAATTGACAAGGTTATTGGAATCCAGAAGAGTTCCATTCAGCCTCCTCATCCTTTGTTCGGCGACATCAACATCAAATACATCTACGGAGTTGTAGAAGCTGAAAACAGCCTCTATGTTCTCCTTGACATCGACAAGATCTTTGGGGTTCGCACTCCTGAAGAAGAAAGGGAACTTGCTGAAACTGCAAAGGCCCAGATGAAGATGAGGGAAGAAGTAGTTGCAAGTGAAAGAGCTGCCGCTGCCGCCGCCCTTGAAGCTTCT
>JAUNCR010000131.1 GCA_030526505.1 Spirochaetales bacterium | reverse complement strand
AAGAGAGTCGATAATCTTCTTTCCAACTTTCCAGTTGTCTCCGGCACCCATGGTTACAAAAAGGTATCCGTCAGGATATTTTGCCTCCAGAGGCTCTTCAAGAAGTTCAAGTCCCTTTTCCGCAGCTTCATCAAACTCTTCCGCATAGATAACATTGGAATGATATTTTGCGGCATGATCAGCAAGAGTCTTTCCAGTTACATTGGCAGCCTCAGCATTTTCACGGGCACTACCGTAAATCTTGTTGAGAAGAACAACATCTGCACTTTCAAAACTTGTAGCAAATTCTTCAAGCAAGGCTGCTGTTCTTGTATAGGTATGGCTCATAAAGTCCACAATAATTTTATGGCCTTTGTAGAATTCCCTGTAACCGGCAAGTGTAGTCTTAATAGCTGTAGGATGATGACCATAGTCATCAAGGAAAAGAATTTCATTGCCAGCCTTATTTTTTCCACGGCCAACAATTTCACTTCTTCTTTTACCCCCTGCAAAGGAAAGGAGACCTTCCTTAATGTTTCCATAATAATCTTTTGGATCTTTTCCTTCAGTCTTGAGCAATTCAACTGCAAGAGCAATGGCAGCACAGGAATTGCGTACATTATGCTCGCCTGGAACTGCCAAAGCACATTCTCCTAACGACTGTAAGGTAAAATACTGACGGCCTTTTTCAACCCTACCAAACGATAGTTTGTAGTCGCCTTCAGCCTTTTCTCCATAAGGAATGAGGCTAATGTCCGGTCGTTTGGCCTTTGCAATGTTTGCAGTTTCTACAGCGCCTTCATCATCGGCACAGTAAATCAGCTGGCCATTTTCCGGAAGCAAACAGGCATAATCAACAAAGGCATTCTGAATGTCCTTAAAAGTTGGATAATAGTCCTGATGATCGCTTTCTACGGATGTAAGGATGATTTTTGACGGACTGTAAGCCATGAAATGACGCTGGTATTCACAGGTCTCCGCAACAAAATAAGGATTGCCTGAATTTGCATTGTTCAGGGTGCAGGAATTTCCAAAAGAGGAAATTATGCTTCCTGCAAGAATCTGAGAATTAAGCGGAAGATGCTTGAGGATTGTTCCTGTAAGTCCTGTAGTTGTAGTCTTTCCGTGCACACCACAGATTCCAGCACTGCAGGCGGTCCTGGAAATTGCACCAAGTGCTTCGGAATAGAGCATCATTGGTAGTCCAAGTTCCACCGCCCTCTTAAGGTCCGGATTCTTTTCCGGTCTATAGGCGCTGGAATAAACTACGAACTGAATGTCCTTTGTTACATTGTCAGCAGAAAATTCCTTTGCACGGATGCCGAGTTTTTCAAGGACTTCATCAGTATAGAATCTTTCGCTTACATCAGACCCTGAAACAACTGCACCACGGGCATTGAGAATTTCAACAAGGGCAACCATACCAGTTCCCTTGATACCGACAAAATGAAACTTAACGCCTTTCAATTCTGAAGGCAATGTGATCAAATTGGAATTCATAAAATAATCTCTATAAAAAATTCAAATGTTAATTTCTATAGTGATGATAGCATAGATTTAGATTTGCATAAAGGACATTGGGCATGTTACATCTCCAAACTGTCCGGAGGACTGTCTGCCCGTCTAACATTAATCTTAACCTGCAGTACAGCCTGACTGCGTTGCCACTGTTGAAAATATTGTTATGTATTCAGAATCAATTTGCCACAACCAGCAAAACAAGTTTCATCCATTTTCACTTTTTTATTAAAATTCTCAATGTCGCGTAGTTCTATACAAAACTGAAATGCAAATCTTCCAATCTCTACTAATGATAGAGAAAAATATATCTTTCTAAGCGTATAACACTCTTTGAAAGCTTCCTGCTCTATTGATTCTAATTCCTCCGGAAATCTAATTTCTTTAAGATTGTTACAAGCATGAAATGCTCCTGTCCCAATTTTTCTCAACGATTGTGGTAAATGCACCTTCTCAATTTTATTACAAAATGAAAATACACCTGCAGCAATCTCTTCGATCCCATCTGGAATTAATATTTCTGTTTCATTTTCATCCAAGTAGTAGCCAACAAGTTTTATATCATCAATCCACATTTTTTTCCATATTATTCTGATATTTTGAAAAATCCAGACTTTTACAATTGTAGAAATCACCCTTAAAATATTTTTTTGAAGATACAAAATTTATTTCTTCCAAAGATTCGCAAGAGCAAAAGGCTTTTTTATCTATGCGATTAACACTTTCTGGAATTGTGATTGATTTTAATTTTTTACAGTTTTCAAAAGCCCATTCATCAATAAATTTGACGGACTGTGGAATTTCAATCTCTTTTAGATTCTTACATCCATTAAAAGCAGCACAACAAATTTTTTCTAAATTTTTAGATAATGAATTTGATTCTAATGGATGATCAAAAAAAAGCCTCATCACCAATTATCTTAACAGTATCAGGAATTCTTACAGTTTTATCTTTTCCTCGATATTTTAATAAAACATCATTTTCTATTAAGAAGTCTCCCAAATTTTACTCCGCTGTTCAATGAGCAGGCCACCTAACTTGCAGTTAAACCGCACGCAACTCGACTGCGTGTCGGCTTTGAAGCTTTTGTTATGTGATATTCTACCTCAAATAACCGCCGTAACACCATCCAGTCATTCCCTATTTTAAATTATTACCATCCCTGTCATTTCCAGAGATAATTTCTACTTTTACCAAGTTTGATTTTATAATGTATAATAAAAAAATCATCATCATTATGCGTTACTAATTCGTTTTTCTTTACTCTATACTTTGGCGAATCGACATTACCATTCGTTGCAATAACCTCTTTAGTTGTTTTAAATACAATTTCTCTAGAGTAATAAAAAAAGTTAAAAAATATTATTGTTAAAAAAGCATTATTTTTTTCATTTTTCTTTTCCTCCTGCAAACAGTCCCCCCCCCAGCATACCGAAAAACATGCGGGCAAGCCTAAGACCCTCGCCTCCCGTGTGCGTCCGCGCGCTAATTGAAGGCACGGACAGTACAGACTGATAAGTAGATGAAGTTCTTACCGAAGTCGACGAGAGTACCGTCGGAAAACCTAACAATCCAAGCCATGTGACTGTTAGAAGAATACTGACTAGACGACCAGTACACCGTGTCCGCGATTTTCGTTCCATCTGCCGTTTCAAGCGCGGCGTTCACGGTGTCTTTCGCTCGGTACAGCATACAAAGTTCTGCAACCGTGGGGAGATACCAGCCTCGCGCATATTCGCCCGAAAGCGCGTTGTTCTTGGCGTAGGCGTTCACCCATTCCCACGCGGGGTAGTTCCCGCCCGTTTTCCAGTCGTCCACTGTCTCACAGAGAGCCTGCCAGTTGTCGCTTCCGTCTAAGTCGCCTGTGAATGTTGCTGTACTCGCTTTTTCTTCCCCAGATTCGCTTGGCGTACACTGTATCGCAATGAAGTTCTTGCCGAAACCTGCGTTAGATTTTGCCCATTGAAGCGGATTATCGCTGCCCGTTGCGTTCTTCAATCCCACGCCGAGGACGCGATTCTCGCCGCCATTGGAGCATTCCGTTCCCGCGTAGAAGATGACCGCCACCGCCGCTTTTTTCTGTTCTTCCGTGAATACAAGCCCCTCGCGCCACGCCGTCGCCGTGCCGTCTACAAACACGATGTCGCCCACGCGGTCGGGTCGGCTCTTCTCGCCATAGGGCTTCGCAAACGCAACCGACGACAGCAAGACCGCCATAGACATAATCAGAAATATCTTTTTCATCTTTCGCTCTCCTCGCCTTTGACAAAACCGTTTTCTACAAGATAGTTGAATAACCTGGTGTCGTTCCATGTCTAGCGGCTTTTTCTTCAGCATTTTCATTTATTCCATCGAGATCAAATTGTTTTCTCAATTTTTTTCTCCAAAAGCGCCCCAGTGCGGGCGTCCACATAACTTGCATTTTAACCGTGGCAAGGCTTGTCCATGACATCGGTTTTGAAATGCTTGTTAGGACTTATTACTGTTATGCATGTGTTTTTCTACTACTTCTAAAAATGAATTTTCCTGAAATAGCTTCATCTCTTGTAATGATTTTGCTAAATGGAATTCTTTTGCTTTCAATATTTTAATATTTGTTGATTCTGTCAGATAATCCCAATACTCGTGATTGTAATAATACTCCAGATATTCATCTGGTAAAAAATAACAGGCAAGTTGAAAAT
>JAUNCR010000130.1:3509-4205 GCA_030526505.1 Spirochaetales bacterium | reverse complement strand
GCTTACATAAAGTTTGGTACAAACAGGCTTTACATGGAACCATGCATAGTCACTGCTTACATAAGAAGAATTCCTTGCATAGGCCTTGATCTTGCATTCCACAGGAGGAACAGGTATTTCCCTGCTTGAACCTACCGAGCCGCTTCCGAGCAAATCAGTAAATGATGCCCCACCGTAAATTTCATAATCAACAATACTTAAAGGAACAGAAAGTCCTGTCGTAGTTTTTGCAGGAAGAATAATCTTTACGTAACACGCTCCATCAGTATTCTGAACAATTTTCTTAAGGCTGTTGGCTTCAAGGTCAACAGTCTCACCATCAGAATACTGTACCGCTGTCGCTGTAGGAGGATTTAGTTTCTGAGAATATACAGAGGTAGATGTCGTCGTAGCAAGTCCACCCTCATCTTCAAGGGTAATGCTATAGAAAATATTGTTGGTAATAGGAACAAGATCATCTCCCGTAAAAATATAAACAGGATTATTTCTCGCGGCAAATCCAAGACCAGCAGCACCATAGTCTGTATTGTCCGTAATTTCACCTGCAGAGACAGAAGTTTTTATTTCTGCAAATGAATTTCCATATTTATCTGCATAAGAAATTTTTCCATCTCCATCAGGAGTCAAGTAGATTTTTCTTCTTGCTACAGAACCATTAGATTCAACAGTAAGAATTTTTATGTCTTTATGAATATC
>JAUNCR010000130.1:0-3499 GCA_030526505.1 Spirochaetales bacterium | reverse complement strand
TTGAAACACAAAACATATTTCTTCGGATTTGATGCAGTAACAAGCACAACAGCATTCTCTGGCGCAACCGGTATAGAATTAACCTTTACATCAAAATGATAGGAATCAAATTCCCTGAGGGTTGCACTTTCCTTAAGGTAAACAGTCGGTGAAAAAACACCGCCACATTCAAGGTCATGAAGAAAATCTTTTCTTAAAATGATTTTCAAAACAGATTTATCAGCTTCCTGAACAACAGAGTATGTTGTTGGGGCACTAATTATTGCCCCACCAGTAACGGGATCAACATAATCTGTAACTATATCAGGAATTAAACTATAGGATCTAGGATTTCTAAGATAAAGTAAAATTTCTTTGTCTTCATCAGACGAAAGGCAGTCTATCCCATACTTATCCTTTACAACAGATTCTGGATAGTTATGTCTCACAACGGCAACATTTTCAGTATATTCCAAAAAAAAATCACGAACAGGTTCATTAAAAAAAGAGCATCCTGATAAAATGAGAATAATAAATAAATAGAATGAATTGGAAAACTTTTTAAAAGTAAACATCTCTTCCTAAGCGAAAGTATAATAAAATAAGGAGTTATTGTTAATAGAATTTCTAAAAATCTTCAATAATAAAAAAAAGCTGCCCCGGAATCTTTTGAAAGATCAAGGACAGCCTTTGTCATTTGTCAAGAATCACTTACTTTGCAAGGTCAATGTTTTCACCAACGAGACCTACAAATGCACCCTGCTTTGCTTCGCTTGTTTCAGGATGAGCGATAAGCCACTTGTTGCGTGCCCAAAGAAGCTTGTCTTCAAAGTCAATTTCCTTGAGGGCTGGCTTTGCTGTGTTTGTGTCCTTTGGAAGAACGATGATAACACGGAAGCCTTCCTTGCTTACAACGCCGTCCTTAACAGCATTACATGGAGCATAGTGGAGAGTTGTTTCATAAACCTGAACAACAGTTCCCTTAGGAGCGTAGAATGCTTCTACCTTTGATGTATCAAGCTTTCCGTCCTTTACATCGCTCAATGTTGCAAGCAAAAGAACCATGTCGTTTGCAGGAATGTTGAGTTCTGAACCGCGGTGCCATTCAAGGCAGTTGAGCTTTGTGTTGTAACCGTTGCAGTAACCGATCTGGATTGGCATTCCACCGTAAGCATTTACAGAAAAAGCTTCACCCATGATTGCTTCAAGGTCAGCATCACCCGGTTCGTAGATTACAGCGTCTGCTGGCTTTGGAGTCTTTTCTTCAAGCTTTGCAAGAAGAGCATCTACATTGTATCCATTAAGTACCTTTCCGTACTTTGCGAAATCAGCATCAAATACAGATTTAATTTTCATTTTATACCTCCATTTTAATTGCCAGCATAAAACTGGCAATTTACATGACGTGTATTAGCGTGCCAAAACCTTAGCAAGGCATTCTGGTGTGAAGCCGAGAGCTTCTGCAACCTTGTTGGCAGGACCAGACATACCGAAGCGGTCGATTGTGAAGCAATCTTCCTTCTTTGCATATCCTTCCCAACCCTGGCGGCATCCAGCTTCTGCAACTACAACGCGCTTTGTGTTACCCATGATCTTTGCACGGAATGCATCGTCCTGAGCTTCAAAGAGGTTCTTGTCCATAACTGAAACAACGCGGATCTTCTTTCCTGGAACAAGAGCAGCTGCCTTGAGGGACATTTCAACTTCTGAACCAGAAGCGAGGATTGTGACGTCTGGAGAATCGCTTCCTTCCTGAACAACATAAGCACCCTTGCGTACTGTGTTCTTCCAGTCCTTGTCTGCCTTTTCGTAAACAGCAATTGCCTGGCGTGTGAATGTCATGAGTACCGGATGATCCTTTGATGCAACAGCCATTTCCCATGCGATTGCAGATTCTTCTGCATCACCTGGACGGAGCATCTGAACATTTGGCATACAGCGAACTGAAGCAAGTGTTTCGATTGGCTGGTGTGTAGGACCGTCTTCACCAACATAGATTGAGTCGTGTGTAAGAACATAGATGTTAGGAATCTTTGCAAGAGCAGCTACGCGGAGTGATGGGCGGAAGTAGTCTGTGAATACGAAGAATGTTGCACCGAATGCACGCAAGCCCCCGTGGAGGTTGATACCGCTCATAACCTGAGACATTGCGAATTCACGGATACCGTATTCGATTGTGCGTCCCTTGCGGTTTGCAGGGCTGTATGTTCCGTCATCCTTATTTACCTTTGTCTTGTTTGGACCCTGGAGGTCAGCTGAACCACCAACGAGCCATTCGTAGCGGTCTGCCATTGTGTTGAGGGCCTTACCTGATGCATCGCGTGTAGCAAGCTTGTCGCCAACCTTGTATTCTGGGAGAGCTGCATCTCCAGTCTGTTCCTGGTTCCAGTATGCCTTCCACTTCTTTGCAAGTTCAGGATTTTCTGCTGCCCATGCATCGAATGTCTTCTGCCAGTCAGCCTGAGCCTGTGCCCATTCCTTGCGCTTTTCTTCAAAGTACTTGTATGCTTCTGGAACAACATAGAACTGTTCGTTTTCTGGAAGTCCGAGAGCCTTCTTTGCTGTCTTACATCCTTCTTCTCCAAGTGGAGCACCGTGAACATCAGCTGTACCAGCCTTTGGAGCACCCTTACCGATTGTAGACTTGAGGATGATGAGGGAAGGTTTTGTTCCTTCGCGTTTTGCTGTTTCTACGAGGTCAGCAATTTCCTTTACATTGTACATTGAACCGCGGAATACATTCCATCCGTATGAAAGGTAGCGCTGTTCGATGTTGTCTGTAAATGTGATGTCTGTGTTTCCGTCGATGGAAATCTTGTTTTCATCATAGAATACGATGAGCTTGTTGAGCTTCATGTTACCTGCAAGTGAACAAGCTTCTGAAGAAACGCCTTCTTCGAGACAACCTTCACCAACAAGTGCGTATGTGTAGTGGTCAACGATTGTGTGCTTTGGTGTGTTGAACTTTGCTGCAAGCATTGATTCTGCCACAGCCATACCAACAGCAGCTGCAACACCCTGTCCGAGAGGACCTGATGTACATTCTACACCGTCTGTATCGCCGAATTCAGGATGACCTGGACACTTTGAACCAACCTGGCGGAAGCTCTTGATGTCATCCATTGAAACCTTGTAACCGGCAAGGTGGAGAATAGAGTATGCAAGCATTGAACCGTGTCCTGCTGAAAGAACAAAACGATCGCGGTCAACCCACTTTGAATCTGCTGGGTTGTGCTTCATTACTTCTCCGTAAAGAACTGCAGCGAGTTCTGCGGCACCAAGTGGAAGTCCAGGATGTCCTGAATTTGCCTTCTGAATTGCATCCATAGAAAGACTTCTGATGGAAAGAGCTGTTGCTTCGATAGCCTTTGTGTCCATGATTTACTCCTAAAAATGGAAAAAATTTATGAACATATTTTAATACTTAAACAGTCGTTTTGCAACCCGGTGCCAATATTTTTTTCAGATATAAAAAAAAAAAATTTTTTCCCCACCCCACAAATCACGCGGCCGATAAGCA